>JABIYQ010000582.1 GCA_018702715.1 Desulfobacula sp.
AATTAATTGTACCATTATATTGCGTTTTTTCAACATTTTTAATATTCTATTTTTGCCAGCTCGGAGGATAGGGCTCTTGCTGGGAAGCAACCCGAGCGCCGAAGCTGGTGACTAAAGCATGGGGGCAGTGTGTAATGCGCTGCCCCTCTTTTAACTAACCATGCTTGTGTCCTCAAAGCGTTAAATCCCGGGGTTTGGGGCAGAGCCCCATTATAATCGGGTAAAATTCCTTTTTTATCTTTGGAGCACATATTCCATTGCCTTGTGGTAATCTCGTTGAACCCTTAAATTCGATACTTTGCAATATCGCTGAGTAGTTGTAATTTTGCTATGTCCCAGCAGGTCCTGTATTATTTCAAGATCGGCACCTGCATTTAATAATTGTGTTGCCATCGTATGCCGTAAATGATGGCAGGATACTTTTATCCCGCTTTTCTTTGAGTAATACTCAATACGCTTTTGAATGCCCCGAACTGAGATTTCTTTCCCTTTGCATGTCCCTTTTTCAACGAGGAAAAGGCCTTGAGTTCTTAAAGGTCTTCTTACTTTTATATAGGTTACGAGCGCAGCATATGTGTCTTTGCTGAAGTAAACTATACGTCCCTTTGACCCTTTTCCTTTGAATATTAAAATCTGGCCTCTTTTCAAATCAACCGCGCTTAATGTTAGATTGGCAACTTCTTCCACCCTTAATCCACAACGCAGCATCAACATAAAAATGGCCCGATCACGAATGGATTTAATGAATTTGAAGATTTCTTGAGCTTGCTCATCTCTCAGGTGCTTTGGTAAAGGCCTGCCTAAACGCAGACAATAACCTTTTTTAACCGGATTGCTGTTAACAGCTTTTTCTTCATTTTGAAGATAATTGTAAAAACCCCGTATGCTATCCAGATTATTATTGATTGTCTTTGGTCTAAGTCTCTTATCCAAAAGGCAATCTATATACGCTTGTATATGCTGATTGGTCACATCTTCAATGGGAAGATCAATCCAAATGGCAAAGTTTTTCAGAGAATTCATGTAGTTTTTAATAGTTCCTTTGGCGCAGTTCTTTCTCTTTAAAAAGCGCCTATAATTAATTATCGAATCTGTAATGTCCATCTATTTCTCCCCTTTCAATTATTTCCATTGCTTTAAAATACTCGTTTTTTCTGGTATTGTCCGTCAGCCTGGCATAACGCCTTGTCATTTCAATATCCTGATGTCCCAAGAGAACTTGCAGGCATTCGAGCCGCATTCCAGCATTTAGCAACTCACTGGCATATGTGTGCCTCAGGCAATGCAATGTATACCCTTTATGAGATAGCCCTGCTTTTTGCATATATTTAATAAACAGAACTCTGGCCATGGCATACGATAGCTTTTCACGATTCCCTCTGCCAGGAAAAATGTATTCTTTACCGGGCCACCTTTCTTTCAACCATATCTTTAAAGCGGAACAAGCATCATCTGCCATGTACACAATTCGACCCTCATAATTTTTGTAAGCCTGGGGAATCTCAATTTTTCTCTCTGAAAAATTAATATCTATGATTTTTGTTCCCAGTAACTCTCCAATTCTCATGCCCGTTCTTAAAAGAATCAGGATTAATGCACGTTCCCGGGCAGTATTTATAACAGATAGAAAAAGCTTGATATCGTCCGGATCAATCGCTTTGGGAAGTAAATCCGGCATTTTTAACCTGAATTTATTTTTCATGATATCTGAGCTAATTACATTTTTTTCTGCCAAAAATCCAAAAATCATATATAAGTTTCTTAGATATCCATTAATAGAAGATGCCATCAAATTATCATCTTGCAGATATTCGATGAATGCACCTAAATGTCCTCTATCAACAAATTCAAGCCTGTTTATACCCAATAATTTAAAAAACATAAAAAATCTTTTCAGAGCATGAAACTGTTGCAATATATGGCCTATACTGAGATTACGTCTAATTAAACCGTGAGAAAACTCTGATATATGTTCAAGCATAGATAAGGGCATGCCTGAATCATCAAGTAATTTTAAATGATAATTTACCTTAAGTTTTTTAAAAGCTGTTTGATTTTGATAGCGAGTATTTTTTCGAAAAGGAACATATTCATAATTTGTTTGGGGAGACATTAAGTCAGGGTTCATATCGACCTCCATTTCTATTTTTTGTAGAAATATCAAGTAGATAATTGTCTAAGCCCATTCAAAGGTCAATTATAATTTTGTTACGTCAAGGTGAAAATATAATTGAATCAAAGTGAATCCTCCTGAATGACCATGACTGGAGACAAAAATGACCGGCCTTTGAATTTTTTA
>JABIYQ010000298.1 GCA_018702715.1 Desulfobacula sp.
GGACCTAGGGCAAACACTTGGTTCCTACAGTATTGGGAATGGCTTTTATCTGGTATTGCCTCTATTCGGTCCATCAACGTTCAGGGATCTTATCGGGCGTGTTGGCGATAGTTTTTTGAATCCAGTCAATTATGTGGAACCATGGGGATATTCAATAGGAATTAAAGCTGTTGATACAATAAATACTATCTCGTTTCACCTGGGTGATTATGAGGCCTTAAAGAAGGCATCCCTGGACCCTTATGTAGCCATACGAAATGCCTATATCCAAAACCGCAAACAAAAAATAAAAAAATAATTTTAAAATTTGAACAGATCGTTGCGCCTGTGGGGTAGAAAATATCTCATTTTATGTGATCTGATTTCAGATAAAACACTCTTTTCAATATTTATAATATGAATTCCTTGTGCTCCATCTACTGATTTGTAAATTACATTCCCATCCGGTCCTATGAATATGCTGATTCCCGGGAAAAAAAGATCTTTGGTATTATCACCTGTTTGATTACAGGCGGCAATATAAACGCCATTGTCAAAGGCCCTTGCTCTAAGGTGTCGAATCCAGGAATCGTATTTTTCCTGTGAACTGCCTCTGGGGGAGGCATGGGGAATGAAAATCACATCGATTTCTTTTAATGCCATTGCAAGTGATAATTCCGGGAAATGCGCATCATAGCAAAGCTGAATTCCAAATCTAATTCCATGTGAATTGAAAATTTTGATTTCATTTCCAGCTGAAAAGTATTTTTTTTCAAAGGGAGCGGTATGAATTTTTCTATACATTTCAAATGATTTGTCTGGATAAAAAACCAGATGTGAAGCATATATTTTTTTTTGAGCAGTTTTTTCAGCAAGCCCGACCAGTATCGTTAGCTCCAGGTTTTTGGCAAGACTTGAAAAATGGTTCACCATATCCTTGGTTATGGGTCTTGAGATCTTTTTTATATCAGGGCCTGCAACATACCCGGTGAGGTTCATTTCAGGGAAGACAATAAATTTAGCACCTTTTTTTTGGGCGCAAGTGATATGGTGAAGACAAAAATCAAAATTTTTTTGAAAATTTCCGGCAATGCAGTTTTGAACAACAAGAGCGGCTTTAATTGTTTTCATACTTTAAAATTGGCAGAAATTTTAAAAACCCTTGTTGCCGGCAGATTCAGTATTGTCTCAACCTGGGTTGTTTTTTTTATGTTTTCAAGATTGGTTTTTATGATTTCAACAGAAGTCTCAATAAAAGTAAACCAAATATTAAATTCATGATCCCTTTTGTAATTGTGTGTAACCCCTGAATATTCATTCACTGTCTTTGTAAATACTTCTATTTTATCCTCTGGTACTTTGGCAGCACAAAGGGTAGAATAATAGCCAAGCCTGTCAGGACTGAAATTGCCCCCAATACGCCGGATGAGTAAATCTTTTTTCATCTGATTAATCCGTTGGATCAACTCATCTTCACGAATACCAATTTTTTCAGCAAGAATTTTATAAGGTCTGGAGTCAACAGGAAAATCAACCTGGATTTGATTAAGAATTTTTCTGTCTTTTTCATCAATTACAGACATAGCGATACTCCTGTAAGAAAAATACAAAAAGGTTCTGCATTTATCATGCAGAACCTTTAAAAACTAATACAAATATAAAAATTTTTGATTTTACTAAACACATCCGGTTGGTTTTGGGAGACCAGCCATTTTACATGCGCCTTTTCCAGGTCCTGAAGGAAAAAGTTCATAAATATGTTTTAGTTTGAACTTGGTTAGCTTGGAAAGAACTCGAACCATTGGAGCAATACCATTTTTTTCATAATAATCTTGGAGAACTTTTATAAGTGTCCAATGTTCATCTGTAAGCTCTTCAATACCTTCCTGACCTTTAACATAGTCAACCCACTCCTCACAATACGTATTGTAATCGAGAAGGAATCCATCTTCGTCTATTTCGAAAGGTTTCCCATTGAACTCAATTGTTGCCATTTAAAATTACCTCCTGTAAAAAGTTTTTTTATCGTCCTATTAAGACAAACCGCCTTAGTTTCAAATAAATAAAGCCTACATATATCTCAAGCGATGGTTATTTGTCAATATAAAATAAATCCCTTAAAATATTCTTTAATATTCTTTCGGGGTTTGGTTAATCTGCTCAAGAGTAAAGACTGGTCCATCTTTACAAACAAGTTCTTTTCCTATGTTGCATCTGCCGCACATGCCTATTCCACATTTCATTCTGTTTTCAAGTGACATGATAATTTGATGTTCCTTGTAACCAAGCTTGGCCAAGGACGGCTGGGTAAATTTAATCATTATCGGTGGTCCGCAGATAATAGCATATGTGTCTTTATCCGCCTTTGGTGCATTCTGTTCAACAATCTGTGGAACAAATCCTGTATGGTATTTCCAGTTTGGATCATCAGTTCCATCGACTGTTATATGCATGTTGATATCACTTCGTTTTTCCCATTCATAGAGTTCTTCACGATATAACAACATACCCGGAGACCTTGCACCATAGACAACATCAATATTCTTGAATTTGCTCCTGTTCTCAGGATCAAGCATATAGATAATGGATGATCTTAAAGTTGTAAAAGCAAAGCCTCCACCAATTATGACAACATTTTTATTTTCAAGTTTGTCCCAGGGATACCAATTACCCAGTGGGCCTCGGATTCCCATTATATCTCCGACCTTCATATTGTGAAGATGGGA
>JABIYQ010000493.1 GCA_018702715.1 Desulfobacula sp.
CCATCAACACGCCCTTTTACCATACCGGCATCTCGTAAGGAATCAATATCAATCGTTGCGCCGTCTTCAAATCTATCCAGATCTGTTACATTTAAAATAGCATTGTTTGTTTTAAATATATTGAAAAAACCTCTTTTAGGAAGTCTTCTATAAATCGGCATCTGACCACCTTCAAATCCCGGTCTTACGTTACCGCCTGATCTTGCCTTTAGGCCTTTGTGCCCTCGGGTACTTGTTTTACCCATACCAGATCCTGGGCCTCGACCGACTTTTTTTCTGTTCTTTCTGGAACCGGGTGCAGGTGCTAAATCATGAAGCTGCATATTACACCTCCTCTACTTTAACAAGATGAGAAACTTTTTTAACCTGTCCCAGGATAACCGGGTCAGAGGTATGCTCCACACTATAATTCATTTTTCTCAACCCCAGAGAGCGAATAATCCGACGATGTTTTGCAGGTCTTCCTATTATGCTTTTAACTTGTGTAATTCTTATTTTATCAGCCATTTTTCACAACCTCTTATATATCTTCAGGTCTAAGACCACGACGTTTTGCTACTTCTTCTTTTGTACAAAGCGATTGAAGGCCTGCCATCGTTGCCCGGACAATATTTTGGGTGTTATGTGTTCCAATACATTTTGTCAGGATATCGGTTACTCCGACTGCCTCGAGGACTGCACGGATTCCACCGCCAGCAATTAAACCGGTACCGGGAGATGCAGGCTTAAGCAATACTCGACCAGCTCCCGCTTTTCCTACAACCTCAAAGGGAACCGTTCCATTGAGTAAAGAAATTTTAACCATATTTCTTTTTGCCTTTTCCAGGCCTTTTTTAATTGCTTCGGGAACTTCTGTTGCCTTTCCAAGACCGTAACCAACACTGCCTTCGCCGTCACCAACAACGACAAGAGCACTAAATCTGAAATTCCTACCGCCTTTTACAACTTTTGCAACACGGTTGATCCTGACAACCTTATCAATTAATCCATTATCTTCCATCTGCTGTCTTGCCAATGGTGTTCCTCCTTAATTAGAAATTCAATCCGGCTTCGCGGGCTCCGTCTGAAAGCGCTTTTATGCGTCCATGATACAAAAATCCATTCCTGTCCAGGACAATTTTTTTAATCCCTTTATCAAGAGCTCTCTTGCCGATGAGGTTTCCAACTGTTTTTGCAATTTCAACCTTTTTGCCCTCTACCTTTTGTTCCTTAAATTCATTATCAAGGGTAGATGCAGATACAAGTGTGGTGCCGCTGGTATCATCAACAATCTGGGCGTATATATGCTTTGAACTTCTAAACACACTTAATCTTGGACGATCCTGATTACCAAAAATATTTTTTCTGATTCTTTTCTTTCTTTTAAGCCTTGCTTTAAGCCTTTGTGCTGTATTTCCCATAATCTTTATATTCCCGCCTTTTACGTGTGACCTCTAGGTTAGTCCTTACCTGCAGTCTTACCAGCTTTTCTCATAATTCTTTCATCAGCATACATAATGCCTTTGCCTTTATAAGGTTCAGGCGGTCTAATGTCTCTTATGTTTGCTGCGGCTTGACCCAGCGTTTCCTTATTGATTCCTGATAAAAGAATCTGAGTATTATTTTCAACACTGGCCAAAATTCCCTGGGGAAGTTTAAATTCTACCGGATTGGAATATCCAACATTGAGTATAAGATTTTCACCTTTTACTTCTGCACGATAACCAATACCGGAAAGTTGAAGTTTTTTCTCATATCCTGCAGTAACGCCGGTCACCATATTGGAAATCAGGGATCGGAACAATCCTTGCAAAGCCACTTTTTTCTTGTCGCTTGCATCGGTTTGAACCGTTACAATATCATCATTTATACTTATTTCGACCGCCGGATGCAGTTGCCGCTCAAGATGGCCTTTGGGTCCTTTTACTGAAATCATATCACCATTTATGGCAAATTGGACCTTATCGGGAAGCTGTACCGGCTTTTTTCCTATTCTAGACATAACTTACTCCTAAAAACTACCATACGTTACAAAGAATTTCACCACCGACATTTGCTTCTTTAGCCTGTTTATCTGTCATCAACCCTTTAGATGTTGAGACAATAGATATACCCAGGCCATTTAAAACCGGCTTTATTTGTTTTGACTTATAGTAAACCCTGCACGATGGTTTACTCACTCTTTCGATACCAAAAATTGTGGGTTTTCCCTCAGATACATATTTTAAATAGACACGAATACTTCCTTGTGTCTCATCTTCAAGAAATTTGAAATCCTTGATATATCCTTGATCTTTAAGCACCCGCACCATTGCCAACTTAATCGTTGATCCGGGGATATCCACCTTAGCAAACCCTGCTTTACCACCATTTCTGATGATTGTCAGCATGTCTGCGATTGGATCACTACTTGCCATTTAAAATCTCCTTAAAATCCGCTGATATAATTTTGTTAAAAAAGTCTTTGCCTTACCAACTTGATTTAGTAACGCCTGGTAGCTTGCCTTCGGATGCAAGTTTCCTAAAACAAATTCTACAAATACCAGCTTTTCTAATAAATCCTCTTGGTCTACCGCATAAGGGACATCTGTTATAAGCACGTACTGAAAACTTCGGTTTTCTTTGCGCCTTTGTGATTAAAGCTTTTTTAGCCAAGCTTTCCTCCTTAAGATCCTTAATTTTTGAAAGGCATTCCCAATAATTTCAAGAATACTCTGCCTTCCTCATCAGTTTTAGCTGTCGTTACAATAGTAATATTCAGACCTTTAATACTGTCGGTCTTATCATATTCTATTTCAGGGAATATGATATGCTCTGTGATGCCCAGGCTATAATTGCCCCTGCCATCAAACGCTTTTGGCGATATTCCTCGAAAATCCCTAACACGTGGTAAAGCGATATTAACAAGTCTGTCAAAAAAATCGAACATTTTTTTTCTCCGCAAGGTAACCTTGCACCCGATGGGCAGGTCAGCTCGAAGTTTAAAATTTGCAATCGGTTTTTTCGCTTTTGTAATAACTGCTTTCTGTCCAGCAATCAATGCCAGTTCAGATGCAGCAGAATCGACTATTTTGGGATTTCTTACCGCTTCTCCAAGTCCCATGTTTAACACAATTTTCTCAAGCTTTGGCACCTGTAATTCATTTATATAATTAAAGGTTTTCTGAAGCTGAGGAAATACCTCGTTATTATACTTTTCCTTAAGGGTTGACATGTATTCTCTCCGCCTTTGGTCTTAAGAATCTATCTGCTGATTGCATTTTTTGCAGATTCTTACCCGTTTTCCATTTTCCAATAGTTTCATTCCAATTCTTGTTGGTTTAACACATGCGTTACACATAACCATCAGGTTGGAAATTTGAATCGGCATGGTTTTATCCACGATGCCGCCTTGTGGATTAGCCTGTGTTGGTCTCTGATGAACTTTAACTACATTCATATTTTCAACAAGGACTCGGTTGGTCTTTTTAACGACTTTCAGCACTTTGCCGATTTTGCCCTTATCCTTACCGGTCAGCACTTTAACCTTGTCATCTTTTTTAATTCTAATTTTCATAGTTTCCATAGGATTTTTTCTCCAAAACCCAAATAATTAAAGCACATCAGGAGCCAGAGAGACAATTTTCATAAATCGTTTTGCCCTTAACTCTCTTGCCACCGGACCAAAGATACGTGTACCTACCGGTTCATTTGATTTTGATAAAATAACAGCTGAATTATCATCAAACCTGATCATTGAGCCATCGACCCTGGATATTTCCTTCTTGGTTCTGACAATCACCGCCTGAACAATGTCTCCCTTGCTAACTTTTGCATTTGGGATAGCTTCTTTAACTGAGCAGGTAATGATATCACCAATGCTGGCATATCGTCTTCTGGATCCCCCAAGTACTTTTATGCAGTACAATTCCTTGGCACCGGAGTTATCAGCCACGGTTAATCTAGTTTCACTCTGAATCATTTCACAACTCCTTTAATCAAACGGTTTTTTTAACGATTCCACTAACTCTAAAACGTTTCAGTTTGCTCAAAGGTCTTGTCTCGATAATTTTGACTGTATCACCGATACTACAAACATTTTTTTCATCATGAGCATGGTATTTTTTATACCGTTTCATAAATTTTTTATAAACCTTGTGCTGTACAAATCTTTCGACCTGAACGACTACCGATTTATCCATTTTGTCTGATACAATAATACCAATCAGCTCTCTTTTATTTTTTTGAATATTTTCCATAGTAGTTTCTTCGCAAATTAGCTAATTTTTACATTCATTTCATTAGATATTGTGTAAAACCTTGCAATATCCTTTTTGACATTTGAGAGTGTCGCAGTGTTCTCAAGCTGTCCGACATTGTTTTGAAAACGTAGATTAAAAAGCTCTTTTTTTAATTCCATGAGCTTTTCTTTAATCTTATCAGCTCCCATCTCTCTAATTTCACTAGCTTTCATGTTTATTTACTCCTTTCCACAAAACGGGTTTTTATGGAAAGTTTTCTGGCAGCAAGCTTCATGGCTTCTTTGGCAACTTCTCTTGTGATACCTTCCATCTCATAAAGAATTTTACCAGGTTTTACTCTGGCAACCCAAGCATCTGTCGCACCTTTACCTTTACCCATTCTGACCTCTGCTGGTTTTTTGGTAACCGGATGGTCAGGAAAAAACCTAATCCAGCTTTTACCCGCTCTTTTTGCATGCCGGGTTAAGGCAACCCTGGCTGCTTCGATCTGTCTTGCATTTACATAGCCGCATTCAACTGCCTGGAGGCCAAAGTCACCAAAACTAAGCGTATTCCCTCTGTCTGGTGAACCCTTTGTTCTGCCGCGAAATTGTTTGCGGTATTTCATATTTTTAGGACTAAGCATTTTTTATCTCTCCCAACTTTATCTCTCTTGGTCGCCTCTATTTTGCCAACGCTTGTTCACCAGGATTTAATACTTCACCCTTAAAAACAAAGGTTTTAATTCCAATGAGCCCGTATGTAGTTTTTGCTTCAGTAAAACCGTAATCAACATCAGCTCTTAAGGTGTGAAGAGGAATACGACCTTCTTTATACCACTCCGTTCTTGCCATTTCAGCACCCCCAAGTCGACCGGCACAAATAATTTTTATTCCCTTTGCACCAAACCGCATGGCAGAGGAAACACTTCGCTTCATTGCTCGCCGGAAAGCAATTCTTCTTTCCAGCTGAAGGGCAATATTCTCTGCTACCAGCTGAGCATCTATTTCAGGCCGTCTGACTTCTTTGATATCAATCAGCACCGAAGGGTTTAGCATTTTTTCAAGTTCCTGTTTGAGAAGCGCGATCTCTGATCCTTTTTTCCCTATTATAATACCGGGACGTGCTGCAAACACTCTCAATCGAATTTGTTTAGAAAATCGTTCTATTTCAATTTTTGAAATACCTGCATGAAAGAGTTTCTTTTTTAAAAATTTCCTGACTTTGAAATCTTCTTCAACAAAAGAGGCATAATCTTTATCTGCATACCATCTGGAAACCCAGGTCCTGATGATGCCTAATCTTAAACTGGTAGGATGTACTTTCTGGCCCAAGCTTATTTCCTCCTATTTGTCAATTTCTTCAACAATTACTGTTAAATGACTACTTCTTTTCAAAATTCTGGCTGCTCTTCCTCTGGCTCTCGGTCTGAACCGTTTCATGGTAGGACCATGATCAACAAAAATATTTTTGACAACCAGTTTATCCACATCAAGCTCATTGTTATGCTCAGCATTAGCCACAGCGGACTGCAAAGTTTTATGAATAATTTCTGCAGCCTTGAGAGGCATAAACTTTAAAAGTGACAGAGCTTGTCCGGCATTTTTACCTTTTACTTCTGCAATGGGCAACCGAAGCTTAAATGGTGAAATTCTTGTGTATCTTGTAGTTGCTTTAACTTCCATATCAATATCCTTTAATCAAACAAGAGATTATCTCTTGGATTTTTTATCTCCTGCATGGCCCCAAAATGTTCTAGTCGGAGAGAACTCACCCAGCTTATGACCGACCATATTTTCTGAAACAAAGACGGGTATAAATTTTTTGCCATTATGTACAGCAAATGTCACACCTACCATTTCAGGAAAGATAGTAGATCTACGTGACCAGGTTTTGATAACTTTGTTGCGTGTGGATTTACTTGCTTCCAAAACTTTTTTCATGAGTTGTGGTGCAATGTATGGTCCTTTTTTTAATGATCTTGGCATAATTTATCACCTATTTATTTTTGCCTATTTTCTCTTGGCTCTTCTTTTGACAATATATCGATCCGTTCTGGCGTTATTTCTGGTTCTCTTACCTTTTGTCGGCACACCCCAGGGTGTACAAGGCTGTCTACCGCCTGAAGACCTTCCTTCACCACCACCCATTGGATGATCAACCGGGTTCATAGCCACACCACGAACAGAAGGTCTTTTCCCCATCCATCTGGAACGACCTGCTTTCCCGATCTTTACATCTCCATGTTTCTCATTACCCACTCTACCAACAGTGGCTTTACATTTCAGATGAATCATTCTTACCTCACCTGAAGGTAAAAGGACCTGAGCATATTTTCCTTCTTTTGCCATAAGCCGTGCATAGGCACCGGCACTTCTGACAATCTGCCCACCTTTGTTCTGTTTCAATTCAATATTATGAATCCTTGTACCCAAAGGAATATTTTCAAGGGTCATACAATTACCCGGTTTAATATCCGCTTCTGGTCCTGTTTCCAAAATATCACCGACTTTTACCTCCAAAGGTGCCAAAATATATCTTTTTTCACCATCAGCATAAACAAGAAGGGCGATTCTCGCACTTCTATTCGGATCATACTCAATGGCTGATACCTTTGCCGGGATACCGTCTTTATCCCTTTTGAAATCAATGATACGATACTTCTTTTTTGCTCCGCCACCTCTGTGTCTGGCTGTAATTCTTCCATAAGAATTTCGACCGGCACGTTTATTTAACGTTTTAGTCAGTTGTCTTTCAGGCTTAGTTTTGGTAATTTCTTCAAAAGAAAGGTATTCCTGAGAGCGTCGTCCGGGAGATGTCGGTTTGGTCTTAATTATTGTTGACATATATTATACCTCTTTAAACACCTTCAAAAAAATCAATTCTTTGTCCTGGCATAAGTGTAACTATCGCTTTTTTCCAGTCTTTTCTTTTGCCAATGATTCTGCCGCGCTGTTTTACTTTTCCTTTTACCTGTAAGGTTCTGACCTGCTTAACCTTGGTATTGAAACTTTTCTCAACAGCGTTTTTTATTTCAACTCGATTAGCTCTTTTATCAACTTTGAGTGTCACCTGGTTGTTCAATTCTTTTTGAAGGGTTGTTTTTTCTGTAACTACAGGACCTCTGATAACATCATAATGTTCCATATTAGCTCAACCTCCCCTGGATATTTTTAATGCTCGATTCTACTAAAAGAAGGTTTTTAAACTTTAAAATATCATACACGTTGAGACCTTCAGTTTTTATCACTTTGACATCTGATATATTTCTGGAAGAAAGCAAGAGAGGTGCTTCTTCTGTATCAGAAACAATCAACAAGTCAGAAAGGTCTAATGCGTTGAGTACGTTAACAAATTCCTTAGTCTTGATGGTTTCAAGCTTGAAATCATCAATTATATAAATGGTATTATCTTCTACCTTTGAACTAAGTGCCATTTTCAGGGCAAGTTTTTTTACTTTTTTAGGTACCTTGATCGCATAGGATTTCTGGGTTGGCCCAAAAATGACTCCACCACCTTTTCTTAAAGGTGATTTTACGCTGCCGGCACGTGCATTACCGGTCCCTTTTTGTCTAAAAAGCTTTTTTGTACTCCCTCTCACCATACCCCGTGTCTTACACGCAGCCGTCCCCTCTCGTTTTGCAACAAGCTGGGATCGAACAACCTCGTGAAGAACACTTTTTTTAATGGGCGTGTTGAAAATATCCTCAGGGAGCTGAGTTTCAGACACTTTTTTACCTGCACTGTTTAGTACATCTACAGTAGCCATATTCTTCCTCATAAATTTTGATCAGCTATGCATCACTGCGATAAAGATGCAATACCCATAGCCGCATTTTAATCCTACATTAAGTTGTGAGTTGTGATCACTTGAGTTGTGAAAAACATATTACAGACATTTTATCATCACTTCTCAAATTTCAATACTCGAATCTCACACCTTTTTATCAGTCTTTTGCACTTCCAATATTCCTGTTTTAAAACCAGGCACTGGGCCTTTTACCAACAAGAGGTTATCTTCATGCTTAATATCCACAATTGTGAGATTCTTAATAGTCTCTCTGTTTGTGCCCATGTGACCCGGAAGTTTCTTTCCTTTAAAAACTCTTCCCGGCCAGGCACTGTTCCCTATTGACCCGGGCTTTCTATGATTTCTGCTACCATGTGTTTCAGGACCACGGCTAAAACCGTGTCGTTTAATGGTTCCCTGAAAACCGCGTCCTTTTGAAATCCCAGATATATTTACTTTGTCACCAATAGCAAATATATCAATTCCGATGGTTGCACCTGGTTCAACACTCTCAGCATCATCGGTTCTGAATTCTCTTAAAACACGGAATCCTTTATCACCCGTTTTTTTTAAATGCCCTGCAATGGGTTTGTTCAGTTTTTCAACCGGTTTTTCATCAAATCCAAGCTGAAGAGCATTATATCCATCTGTCTCGTTTGTTTTAATCTGGGTAACAACACAGGGTCCGACCTGTACAACAGTAAC
>JABIYQ010000604.1 GCA_018702715.1 Desulfobacula sp.
ATATTATCCATGGAATTTTCAACAACAGGGTCATTACGATAATCTCTGTGATGGATTTGTATACTTCCGGTAAGGGTGGATATGGAGTTTCTCACCATCTCGGTTTCCATACCCCGCATGAGGGAACCCAGAAAAATCATGCTCCATACACCTATGATCACAGCCATCAGGATCACAATGGTTCTTCTCGGGTTTCTCCAGATATTTCTCCACGCTAAAATAGAATACATAATTTTTTATCTTTTAAACATTGGCCATAGCTTCAATTGGTTTTAATTTTCTTATCTTTAAAGCTGGAAAAACAGAAGACACAAAGGTGATTAAAAATACGACCAAAGGCCCTGCCGAAGCTGAAATCAGGGACAGCCTCGGATAAAGCCTGTCAGGAATCCCATATTCTTTAAGTATGTCTTCCGTGCCGGCAATAAAAATTCCATGTTTTTGAAAATAAAGTGTTACAAGACTTCCGATTATGATTCCCAAAATAATTCCCACAATAGTCATACAAATGGATTCAAACATGACAAGTTTTGTAATCCTTGAAGGACTTGTCCCAATGGCCATCATGACGCCAAACTCCCGGGTTCTCTCCAGAATAGCCATTAAAAATGTATTAAAAATGCTAAAGGCAACAACGATGACAAGGATTATATACATTATAATGCCGCTGAATAGATCCATTTGTATCCCCTGCAAAAGCCCGGGCATGATTTCCATCCAATCCGGGACTGCAAGATATTCTATTTTGTTGGCTTTGAAAAAATTATTCTGAATGACTTGTTTAACCATGGAGACATCCCCAAGGGAATTTGTTGTTATAACGGCTTCATGAACACTTTTTCCCATTGAAAAGATTTCCTGGAACCCCTTTAGCCCCATCATGATAACGTTTCGGTCAAACTCATCAATCCCTGAGTTAAAAATACCTTTTATCGTAAGAACAGCAGCAGCAATTGAACCATCCCGGCCCTGCCCCAATACGGTAAGCTCGTCATTAATATCCACTTTTAAATTATTTGAAAGAAGTTCTCCTATAAGGGCTGTGAAAACTTCATTTTTTTTTAGATAACCCCCTTTGCGAACAAGGGATTTTATGCTTGAAACCCGAGCTTCCATCAATGGATCTATTCCAGTTAAAACAACCCCATACGTTCTTTTATCAGACGATACAAGACAAAATCCATTTGTACGGAAGCTGTAAGTATCAATACCCTCTATAGTGTCAAGAAATTTTGATATCTGGCCAGGGTCTTTAATGACAAGTCGCATTTTTTTGTCTTTAAGATAGCCTTTGGCCTGGATTTGCATATGACCCGTACTGATTTTAACAGAAGTATTAATCATGGTTTCATAACAACCCAGCTGGAAAGAGAGCATAAATACAAGGATAATACTTGCAAAGGCAATTGCTGCAATAGTAAGAAATGTACGACGGGGATTTCGCCATATATTGCGCCAGGCCATTTTTAGCTCTATTGACATGCAATCCACCCCTATATGCCTGGATTTTTAAGATTGGTCCGGGTAAAAATACTTTTGCTTAAACTTTTTTTAAAATTAACCTTTTCATATACAAATAGTGTATATTCATCTGTAATATCCGCTTTCTGCATTTTCCATTTTAAGGGGAAAAGTCTGTCATTGGTCATCTGGATATCCCATGCCGTCATTATCTTTACAGTCTCAAGGTCTTCATCAAAAAACGATTCGCTTAAAAGGATATTGTCCTCACGTATTGTAAGCTTGATCATGCCCCAGATTACAGGAGCTTCAGGTTTGGGCATTGATTTTATATAATATACTTTTTTGCCTTCATCGATTTTTGTGTCTTCTAAGGTATGAACATAATCTTTGATAAGACTATCGCTTTTTGCAAGATCATTGTTTGAAAAATCTGAACCCTGCCAGCTTTGCGACATCATGGAAGGCGGGAGTTTTATGACCCGGTTAACTTTTGGATTATACATCCACATCCCTTTGCCGGCTTTAAGTGTACCATTCCCTCTATCTTTTGCCGGCTTTGTAATAACAAACAAGGAGTCTGATTCACCCTTTGTCCATGCTTTGAGTGTCATGACACGCTCCCATTCAGGTCGATGGATCGTCATGACAATAGTGGATATAGAGGCTTTACCCCGCCAATAATCAAAGGCTTTTTTTACTATTGTTTCAGCCGTCATCTGGGCCTGTACATCCATGACAAAAAAAAGTATTCCAATGATCAATATGGCTTTTTTCATTCTGTCCCTTTAATCTGAATTGAGAGCCTGAATCAAATTTTAATGATTACCAACAATAGACACATGATATATCTTGTGTCAATTGATTATACAATTGCTCCCAGAGTTATCGCAATTATATTTAAAAATTTTCAGATATCTCATTTGTGCACCCCTTTCCCATAAACATGTGCAATCTTTGGCGTTTCAGTATCAGCTATTAATACGCAATAATACGACACCAAAAATTGTAAGCATACATGCAAATATTTTGATTAAATCAAGTCGCTCCTTGAGTGCAAAGACACCTAATAAAAGGGCAAATATGATACTTGTCTCTCGCAACGCTGTAACCATCGCAATAGGGGCCATTGTAAAGGCCCAGATTACCAGTGCATATGCTGTAAATGAAGTACAACCCCCAGTCAACGCCAACTTATAATTATTAAAAATCATGTTTTTAATAATACCTGGACGTATAATTTTTATTATTATGGCAAAAAATAGAGCATTTAAAAGTGACAGGCTCCCGTAAAACCCAAGTGCAGTAGTGGCTACACGAGCACCCATACCGTCCACTAGAGAATAAGCAGCAATAAATCCTCCAGTCGCAATTGACAGCAATGCAGCACGATAATTTCTTAAACCGTCACTTCGTCGAACCAATGTTAAACTCATAATCCCAGTACCAATTATGATTATTGCTGCCAGCGCTATCGGGTCAAGATTAACTCCCAGAAATGTAACAGAAATACCAGCTACAATTAAAGGAGCTACGCCACGAGCCAAAGGGTACACCTGGCTTAAATCACCAATACGATACGAATATAGAAGAAATAATTGATAACCCGTATGTAACAATGCTCCAATGATTATGTAAGGCAATGATTTAAATTTTGGAAAAGGCGAGAATATAAGTGCAACAAGGGCTAAAGGAATGTGGCCTAAAACCACTGCGGTCATGCTGATGTGTTTATCTTCTTTTTGTTTAATTAGAAAATTCCATGATGCATGCAGTATTGCTGCAAATAAAACAATTAACATAACCTTGAGGGACATTTGAACACCTAAAATATCTAAAAAAATCGCTGGTTAATTCTTTATCAATTTAAAGAATCTGACTTAAGAACTTTTGAGTTCTATCCCATTTCGGGTTGGTAAAAAATTTTTCAGGATGATTTTCTTCCACAATTTCGCCTTGATCCATGAATACCATTCTATTTGCAACCTGTCTTGCAAATCCCATTTCATGGGTTACACAGATCATGGTCATTCCATCATGGGCAAGCTGCTTGATGACATCAAGAACCTCTTTTACCATTTCCGGGTCCAGTGCGGAAGTTGGTTCATCAAACAGCATGATTTTGGGATTCATGCAAAGCGCCCTTGCAATTGCCGCCCGCTGTTGCTGGCCACCGGAAAGCTGGCCCGGCATTTTAAAAGCCTGATCACAAATTTGCACCCTTTCCAGAAGTGTCATAGCAATTTCCTCTGCTTTTTTCCTGGACATTTTGAGAATCCAGAAAGGGGCCAGTGTAAGGTTTTCAAGAATCGTCAGATGGGGAAAAAGATCGAAACTCTGAAACACCATTCCCACTTCTTTGCGGACATTGGCAATATTTTTCATTTTGCCGGTCAGCTCAGTCCCTGCAACAATGATTTTTCCTTTTTGATGTTCTTCAATTCTGTTTATGCAACGGATGAGCGTTGATTTTCCTGATCCTGAAGGGCCACATATGACAATGATTTCACCCTTATGTACGGTCATATTTATATTTTTGAGGACATGGAAATTTCCAAACCATTTGTTTAAGTTTGTAATTTCAATAATCGTGTTGTCATTCATTTAATAACTCCCGGCAATTACCATTGATTGTGACGTTCAATGGATTTGCCATACTGGCTCATTGAAAAACAGATAATCCAATATATCAGCGCACAAAAAACATAGGCTTCTACATCATATCCAAGCCACTCAGGGTCTTGTGCAGAGGCTTTGATCATCCCTAAAAAATCAAGCAGGCCCACAATGATCACAAGGGATGTGTCTTTGAAGAGGGCCACACAGCGACCGATAAGGGATGGGATAACATGGCGCAGGGCCTGGGGCAGCACAACTAAGTAGGTGATCACCCAGTTTTTAAGACCCAGAGAACTGGCCGCTTCTATTTGCCCTTGGGGGATGGCCTGGAGCCCCCCCCTTACCACTTCAGCAATATAAGCGGATGAAAACAAAATAATACCGATCTGCACCCGCAAAAGGTTGTTGATATTCATCCCCTGGGGCAAAAAAATAGGCAGCATGACAGAAGCCATGAACAGAATGGTGATCAGAGGAACGCCTCGTATGGATTCAATCATACCGATGCAAAGTGATTTTACAACGACCAGTTTTGATCGTCGGCCAAGGGCCAATAGTATGCCTATAGGTATAGACATGATAATACCAATGGCAGCAAGCCCTGTACTCAACATAAGCCCACCCCACAGAGATTGTTCTACAATTTCAAGGCCTATTCCGCCATTGATCAGGAAAAATAATGGCAGGGGCAAAAAAAACCAGAAAGCAATTAAAAGTCTGGTTTGAATCATTCTAAAGATTGTTAAAGCACAGACAAGAACAAAAATTGCAAAGGCCAGAATCGGGCGCCACAAAAATTGTTCAGGGTAAAGTCCTAGCATCAGCACTCTGAATTTTACAAAAATAAAAGTCCAGCAGGCACCTGTTTTCTCTGTTGGGCATGGATGAGAAGAAAAGGTCCAGGTGGCATCGATAATTGTCCATGAGATCAGCGGAGGAATGGTTTTCCATAAAAAGATAAGTGCGGTAACAGTGAGCAAAGAATTGATTTTACTGCTGAAAAGATTCTCTTTAAGCCAGCCGATTATACCGACATATACAAGTGGTGCCGGGAGGTCAGGCATGGGTTTGAAAACATGTAATTCTTTATATGCATCAGTCAGCATTGTCATGGCTTATCTTCCAATTAGCTGAGCTTTTGCGTTCAGCCAGTTCATGATCATTGAAACCAATAGATTGATGGTCATATAAACCCCCATCCACATGGCAATCACTTCTATTGCCTGGTCATTCTGCCCAATAATAGTACCGCCGATGGAGACCATGTCAGGATAGCCAATGGCAACAGCAAGGGAGCTGTTTTTAACCAGACTTGTATAATCATTGGTAGTGGCAGGAATAATCACCCTGAGCGCCTGGGGCAGAACAACCTTTTTCATGGTGAGGCCTGCAGTCAATCCAAGGGCCTTGGATGAATTGATCTGACCAATATCCACGGACTGAATGCCGCTTCTTACATTTTCTCCGATAAAAGCTGCCGTGTATAATATAAGTCCTGTCATAAGGGCTGAAAATTCAGGGCGGATGACCAGGCCCCCTTGAAAATTAAACCCTTTTAACACGGCAAATTCCCATGACAAAGGGCCTTTGGTCAGCCACCATGCAATGGCGGGAATTGTTATCATAGCAAACACACCCAGAGTAAATGAAGGGAGAATCCGTCCAGTATCCCGGTGAAGCCTGGTTGCATACCAATGAATTAAAAATGCCGCAACTATGCCTGCCAGAGCGGCCAGGCAAACAATCCAAAAGCCTGACTCAGGTATGGGCCTGGGAAGGTAAATACCTCTATTGTTTAAAAAAAAACCTTGAAAAGGCTCCAGGCTTTTTTTTGGAAGCGGCAGAGCTGCAAGAACAACGGAATAGGTGAAAAACAGGAGAAGAAGCAAGGGAACATTTCTTAATATTTCAACATATATCTCTGAAAGTTTTGAAATAAGCCAGTTACTGGAAACCCTGGCAACACCAATAAAGACCCCTAAGATTGTGGCCAGTATAATACCCCAGAAAGCAACATAAAGGGTATTGAGAATCCCCATAAAAAAAGCATAGCCATAGGAATCTGCAGGCGAGTATGGCAACAGGGAATTACTGATGGGCATCCCGGATTCTAAAGATAAAAAACCAAACCCGGAAGCAATATTGCGGGCTTCAAGGTTTTCCTGGGTATTGACCAAAAGTCCGTGTGCAGCATAAAAAATTAAGCCTATAACAGCTGCCTGGAGTGCCAGAGTGGTAATAAAGGGTTTTGAGAGGAAAAATGCCGGTTGTTTCAAAAGATCTGCCTTGCTAAAAAAATTATGTCTGAGACAAAGACTCTTGTTTCAGATGGTTTTTTGTTCGTAAATTAAGTGGGGGCCAAGTAACAGCCCCCTTCTCTAATATGGGAAAGATTATCTGATGGGCAGTGCGTAATGAAGTCCGCCCTGGGTCCATAATTTATTGATACCCCTGGGAATGTTCAACTTTGTTGATGGGCCGAAATGACGATCATAAATTTCACCATAATTGCCTACAGCCTGAATTGCCCGAACCAGCCAGTCTGTATCAAGAGAAAGAAAGCTGCCCGTATCACCTGATTTGCCAAGCATACGCTGAATAACTGGATTTTCGGATTTTTCTTTCATTTCCAGAACATTAGCAGCAGTAATGCCATTCTCTTCGGCCTCGATGAGCCCGTTGATGACCCAGGTGACTATATCCTTCCACTGATTGTCACCATGCCGGACCAGAGGAGACAGAGGCTCCTTTGAAATGACTTCCGGAAGGATATAGTGGTCTTCGGGTTTGGCAAGGGTGGTTCTTAGAGAAGCCAGCTGGCTTACGTCTGTGGTAAAAGCATCACACCGGCCTGTTGCATAGGCATTGAGTGCTTCTTTTTTGCCATCAAAGACAAGCGCTTCGATTTTAAGATTATTGGCCCTTGCAAAATCAGCAAGATTGAGTTCAGATGTGGTTCCGGCTGTTACACATACCGTGGCGCCATCAATTTTTTTTGCTGAGTCAACACCTAAAGCTTTGGTAACCATAAATCCCTGGCCATCGTAAAAAACGATTTTAGTGAAATCAACTCCTTGTTTTGCATCCCTTTTCATGGTCCAGGTGGTTGTTCTGGATGTGAGGTCTACCTGGCCTGAGGATACGGCAATAATTTTTTGTTTGGAGGCCAAGGGAACAAATTTAATTTTTTTCGGATCTGACAGGACAGCCGCTGCCAAGGCTCTTGCCATATCAACATCAAAGCCTACCCAGTTTCCAGAAGAATCCGGAATTGAAAATCCTGGGACACCTTCACTGATACCGCAAGTCAAAACGCCTTTTTTCTGAACATCTTCAAGTGTACCGGCCCAGACTGTAGAAGACATCATGATAATTGATAGAGCTATAATAACCATTGATTTTTTCAAACTATTTCCCCCTTTTTAAAGTCAGTAAATAAACCTGTAAATTTGTAATAACCATATCAGGTGTTTATTTAAGACAGGATTTTCCTTTTTGTCAAGTTCCAAAATAATAAGGATTAGGAAGATGCTTTTATACAAGAAACAAATTTCACAATTTTTATAAAGCGTTGGGCTCAGTCCGGATAAACTGAACAAAACAAAGGGAGATAAAACTGAAAAATGCCCCGGCCAGGAAAGGGATTTTATAGTCTATCATCCATAAAAGCCCTCCTATTACGGGCAGGACTATAGCTGCAATATGGTTGATGGTAAACCCAACCGCAGCACTGGAAGCAATATCTCTGGGGTCGGCGATTTTTTGAAAATAGGTATTAATGGCTGTTGAGCAATTAAAAAACATGTGGTCAAGGACATATAAGACAGCGACCAAAAGTTTTGAGTCTACAAAAGCATAGGAGACAAAAACCAGGATAAGAAAAAAGTATTCTATTGAAAGAAGTTTTCGTTCTCCATATTTTACAATAAATATTCCAATGAGGGGATTGATGAAAAAATTGATCCCATTGTTTAAAAGAAAGAGCAGGGTGATATCCTGAACGGAAAAACCGAATTTTTTTACCAGTAAAAATATGGCAAATGCCATAAAAATCTGACGTCGTGCACCTGCCATGAAAGTTAAAAAATAAAAGAGCCAGTATTCTTTCTTCAATATCAATTGTTTTTTCTGGGGAACGATGTCCCTGCTGGCAGGGTTTTTTGTGATTGCCCATAAACCACAGGCCAGGATTATACCCCCAAAAATAATATACATGGTTTTATAGCTTAATAAGGGGGCGATGAAAAATATAATGATACCTACCACAACGCTGGCACC
>JABIYQ010000609.1 GCA_018702715.1 Desulfobacula sp.
ACGCAAGGGATATAGAGACTGTTCTTGATATCGTACACAATGGCTTTAAAATTGTCTTTAATATTCCCAGGGTTTTTTATTTTCTTCTTGACGAGAAAAAAAATATTTTAACGGGATTTTGCAGCAGTAATGATACGTCTCATAAAATTATAAAAAGCATTGCCCTGTCATTATCAAACCAATCCAGCCTATTGATAAAATGCATAAAAGAATTAAAAGTTCAAACCAGTTTAAAAACAAGCCATGGACAAGAACTTGCCATATCAGACAATCAAATTATTCGATTGTTTAAGACAAAAGGTCTATATTGCATTCCCATAAATTCATCAGAAAAAGCATCCGGTGTAATGGTATTGGGGGTTGATGAAACAACTGCCAAAAACCTTGAGGACAACAAAGGACTGGTAAAACTTTTTTCAAAACAGACCGCAGTCTGTATACAGAGTATACGAGATTATAAAGAATATGCTGTGGATATTCACGAAAAAAAAATGCAAGCCTATTCCACCCTGACAGACAAAGTGATCCATGAAATTAACAACCCAATTTCAATTATTAAAAACTATATAGAAACCTTGGGATTAAAGCTGCCTGACAAACATCCCGCCCAGGAGGAACTGGTGTTTATCGGCGAAGAAATGAACAGGGTTGCAGGGTTGCTTGATCAGCTTAGAAGTTTTTCAAGACCTAAAATAGACGGATTTGAACTGGTGGATATTAATCAGGTTTGTCAAAGTATATTAGAACTTTTAAAAAAATCAATCCTGCTGCCAAGACAGATTGAAGCGGCTATCAATATTGATCCTGAAATACCCAGAGTCAAAACAGATTTGAACGGATTAAAACAAGTCTTGATTAACCTTGTGAAAAATGCTGCAGAGGCCATGGACAAAGGTGGTAAAATTATAGTCACCACACGATTTTTATCTGAATCTCAAAAAACCCTGATTAACGAAAAAAAACAAATCCCAGGAAATATTGAGCTGATAATTTCAGACAATGGGCCGGGGATTGAAGAAAATATAAAAGAGACATTGTTTGAACCGTATACTACGACTAAAATAGGATCATCCAACTCGGGTCTCGGGCTTTCCATTGTCCATTCCATTGTCAAAGAATTGAATGGAAAAATCAGATGTGAGTCCCAAAAGGGCAAGGGAACCAGTTTTATTATTACCCTGCCCGTTATTTCATCAAAAAGAGAATAAAAAGGTAACCATTGTTTAATCAAAATGATTAATCAAAATAAAAAATTCTTAAAAATGGTTAAGCCGTTGAAATCCGGAGAACTCCTTGTCAAAGAAGGATTCATAAACCAAGACGATATTCATAAAGCTCTTTTGCTTCAAAAAAAGGAAAAGGATGTTTCATCTCCGAAAAAAAAACTTTTTGGAATGATTTTATGTGATCTTAATTTAATCACACCATTGGATAATTTTTATGTTCTTCATAAATATAATAAATTGCAATCTATTCAATCAACCCTGATTTCAAAAAATATACTCCAAAAAGAGGTTGTGACAGAAGCTGGAAAAGACGCTTTACAACAAAACATTCCCTTTATCAGCTTTCTTATTAACACGGGGCTTGTTTCTATAAGCCAAATGAAGATCCTATTATTTGAATTGTTTCATATTCCATTCAAATCCATCAATAATTTTACATATAATAAAAAAGATTTAAACCTATTAATTCAGAAGCTGGAAGAAAAAAAATCCTGGGAAAACAAGACGATTCCTTTGGTTTTAAAGGATAACACAATACTATTCGGTATTACAGATCCTGAAAACATTTTGTTCATACGAACTTTGAATGATCTGTTTCCCCAATACCGGTTTAAAACGTTGTTTATTCCTTTTTCACAGTTTTCAAAATTACATAATCAATTATATAAAAGCGATGCAACAATTGTCTCAACTTCAACAATAGTGCCAGTTGCACCAATTGCAAATACAAAAACAGCCCCAACCCCATCTATTAAAAAGCCTTTGGATCTTTCTTTGCTTTTAAATTTTACGACATCCATTAAAGACCCTGAACACGAATTTGATTCTATTAAGACGCTTTATGAAAGATATGAATTGCTCAGGCAATTAATTGGAAATCCAAAACGCGCCGACCTTGAAGATGAATTTACCCAATTTATTATACAAGCACACAAAAAAATTACCCGGAAATATAATAATCAAATTATAAAATTTTCTTTGAAAAAGGAAAACAGAAATGTTAAAATCATAGCATTTCCCAAAACATAGGCAAATCATTATGGCAAGAATTATCACAATTACCAGTGGTGAAGACGGGGTTGGCAAGACCAGTGTCAGTCTAAACTTATCTTTATCTCTGGCATCAAAAGGATTTAAGGTCTGCTTGTTTGACGCAGATTATGGCCTTTCCAATGTCAATATTTTAACTGGTATTTATCCAAAAAAGAATCTTGATTCTATAATTTCAGGACAATTTAGTTTAAACGACATAATTATTAAAAATTATCATGGAATAGATATTATCCCGGGAAGTTTTGGGGTGAAAAAATTACCTGATCTGACCCGGACACAGACCAAAAACCTTGTGAATGCATTTTTAACTCTTGAAGATTATGATTATTTTATCCTGGACACATCCTGCAATATGTCATCCCAGGTTCTTTCTTTTTGCATGGCATCCCATGAAATCATTCTTGTGGTTAACTGTGGGTCAACATCTGTAATCAACGCATATTCCATGTTAAAAAAGCTTTCAAAGCTTCAGTATGACCTGCCTGTCAAAGTTGTGATCAACAAGGCCGGGTCAGGCAGAATTGCTAAAAAAGCCTATGACCAGTTAAAAGAAATTGTAAATAAATTTCTTCCCGTCAAAATCGCACCCTTGGGAATTGTTGCATCGGATAAAAATGTTCAGGCAGCAGTCATATCCCAGACGCCTTTTTTTATGCTATTTCCTGATACAATTGCTTCAAAGTGTATCCGTTCCATCACTTTAAAACTTTTAAACAAAGCAGACCAGATACCGGCTATACCTCTGGAGCTTTTTTGGGACACGTGTATGTCTTTTCTTAAAAAATATCATAAACCTAAAAAAAAACAAGCCTCCCAAAAAACCGATGTTAAAAAGAAAAAAGAACAAGACCTGGACATTAAGAAAACGCTTTCTCATATTGAATCAAGGCTTTCCATCCTGACCAAAGAGGTGAGCGGCATTAAAGATTCTCTTAAAACCTATGTGGCGGCTCCATCAACTAAAGGCAAGGACAAAGCAAGCAAACCACTTAATCCCGTGCCTGAGCCTGTCCTTGAGCCTGTCCTTGAGCCTGTTCCCGCACCTGTCCCTGAGCCTGTTCCCGCACCCATGCCCATACCTGAAGAGACATCTCTTGATTTTGAATCCTGGCTTAAAAATAAAGAGATACATCTTGATTTTGAATCCTGGCTTAAAAAAAAATATAAATAAAAAACAAGGCATTAGCCTTGCGGAAGGTGAAAAATACCCATACAATTTTTCAATTCTTCCGAGGTCCCAGTGTGTTTACCCTTTTCATCGGATAACTTCACAGTATTTCGCCATGGTTTGTCTAAGGAAGCCCTGCATTTAGTAAGCTTGATCACCATATTTAAAGGTGTAGCCCCGACATCATTGGTCAGGCTTGTTCCAATGCCATAAACATCTTGAATCCGGCCATTGCAATATTTGTGAATCTTAACTGCCTTTTCAACATCAAGACCATCTGAAAACACAATGGTCTTGGCAAAAGGATCAATATGAAGCCTTTTATAGTGCTGGATAATTTTATCTGCAAAGGCTAAGGGGTCGCCGGAATCCTGTCTTACCCCATCAAACAATTTGGCATGAAAGGTATCAAAGGTGGATAAAAATACATCCGTTGTATAGGTGTCTGTCAATGCAATTCCAAGATCTCCATGAAATACTTTTACCCAGGCATCCTGGGCTGAGGGATTGGCCATCTGGTAGCCATGAAGAGCCGCATGAAACATAAACCATTCATGGGCAAAGGTACCAATGGGTGTAGAATTGAACATATGGGCAAAATGGACATTACTCGTTCCTGTCAGGGTATGAACCCCACTGCTTAAGAAATCCCGGATCAAATCTTCTTGGTTTTCGGCAGAAAATCTGCGGCGGGTACCAAAATCAGCAAACTTAACCTTGTTCTCCGCAAGCACCCGGGCTTTTTTCAAATTAATCTGATGTCTTTGTCTTTTGCTCACTATTTTTTGACGGATCATCTTAAAAAATAATTCGCTGATAATGGCCATAATTGGAACTTCCCACAAAATGGTTCTATACCATGGACCAGTGATTTTTAATGTTAAAATATCCTTATCCTGTTTGATCATTACCTCATTGGGGTCATATCTGTAGGATTCAAGATAATCAAGGTATACAGGGGTTAAAAAATAACATGTTTTTTCAAGAAAAGATTTTTGATCCAAAGTCAATTTAAAAACTGCCATCTTTTCAAGTTCTAGTTCAACCTTTTTTGCTAACCCTTCCGGGAAAGGAGTCAATCCCCGGTTAATAAATTCATACTGAGCCTGGGCCCTTGGATAAAGCATGTGAACTGCCTGCTGCATTGAAAATTTGTACAGATCATTATCAAGAATGCTTTGGATCATAATAATACAACTCCCCGTATCCTTTTTAAGCGGTTTTCAAAAAGGCAAATTTTTATTGACCTTGCAGGCCATGGGGGCACCCTTTCCAATGGTGGCAAAACATTTCAGGCATTCATCACAGGCAATAATATCCTTATCATTTCCAGCAAGCATTTTTTGGGCTGTCTTAGGGTCGCATATCATCTGACGACCAATGGCAACCATGTCTATTTTTTCATTTTCAACTGCTTTAAAAGCTGCCTTACCAATACCAAACTTGCCAACTGCAATCACGGGAAGCCCGATTCTTTCCTTAAACGCCGTAGTAAAGGCAACATTTGCCCCTGAAGGCTGGTCTTTGGGCAAAGCTGAAGATCCTGCAAGCAGTGTTTTACTTGTGACCTTCGGGTTATCTTCAAGGACTTTGAATCCGCCATGGGCAATCAGGGAAACATCAAAAACATCCACACCCTCATCTGCAAGCAAACTGCCTATGACAAGTGCATCCTCAAGGGTTTGTCCCCCATCTATTTTCTCCACGGCATTTATCCTGAAAAAAATAGGGTATTCCCGTCCAAGTTCTTTGCGTACTTTTCTCACAATTTCCAAAGCCAGGATAGCGCGATCTTTTGCATCACCTCCATAGCGATCCTTTCTTTTATTCGTCAATGGAGATAAAAACTGGCTCAGTAAATACAGATGGGCTCCATGAATCTCGATACCGTCAAATCCGGCTTTGACAGCTCGAATTGCTGCTTTGGAAAAATCATTTATTAATAGCTCTATGTCCTGGGTATCCATTTCAATTGGTTCAACATCCGGCCGGAATGCCACATCGGACGGTGAAAATCCATGTTTTTGATTTTTATCCGGCGGGCATCTTGGCCCTGCATGGTTTAATTGTACAACGGCAAGAGCACCCTCTTGCTGTATCGTTTTTACAAGCTTTGTCATACCTGGAATCTGGGAATCATTCCAGAGCCCGAGACTTCCCGGAACAATACGACCTGAAGATTGAACAGATGTTGCTTCAACAATTAGAATTCCAACATCCCTGGAACGTTCCTTGTAAAAACAAAGGATATCATTGGTAACCAAACCATCTTGTGACCCATAGTTTGTTGTAATAGGTGCCAGAACAAGCCTGTTTTTAATTGACATCTTTTTTATTGTAAGTTTACTATTAATTGTTGCCATTGGTTTCTTCCTCCCGATATTATTCAGACTGGTATTATTCATATTTTTTAACACCTAAAACGTATATCCAATTGAAAAATGAAACCGTCCCGGGTCTTCATTATTTTCCGGGTTCAGTTTATATCCATATAAAATTCCAACAGGACCAAGGGGGGTTATGTAACGAATCCCTGTTCCCACTGTAAATTTAAATTTTTCATTTATACCCCCACCTCCCAATACTGTATCCTTTAATGATCCTGCATCAAAGAAAACCGGCAGTTCAAAATTTTTGCCCAAATCAATGCGGAGTTCCATTGAGCCGGCAATTTGTGTCTTGCCACCGGCCGGGTCTCCAAAACTGTCAATGATCAATTCATTTTCACCAAAACCCCTAATATCTGAGATACCACCAAGAAAAAAAAGTTGATCATCCGGAAGCTGAGAATCTTTGCCAAGATTCTGGATAAATCCGACCATTCCCTGAAACGCCATCACAAGCCTTGGGCCTGCCTGGAAATAATACTTTGTTTTAACCCGGTATTTTACAAAATTATCAAGATTTTCCAGAACATCTTTATTGTATTCGGCTGATGCGTTAAAATAAACCCCCTTGGTTGGTTTTACAAAGGAATTGACACTGCTCCACGTTAAAAAAGGGGTGACAGTTGCAATTCCCCTGATGTCATAAATTTCAGGATCAACCCCTTTTGTAGTATCCACCTGATACTGCTCCCGGGATTCCAGATTAAAACTTGTGCCAAGTTTCAGATTGCTGAAAAAATTTTTTTCAAATGATAGTTCCGACCCATATTTACGGGAACCAAAGTTCTGGTTTTTCAATTCTTCTTTGGTGGCGTAAACAGAAAACTTAGCCAGAATATACTGGGACATGAAATCAAAATCCTTTATTCCCATTTTAGTTTGAAACCCCGTCCCTGAAATTTGCGCATCCAGGTAAAGTTCCCTGTTCATTCCAAAAAAGTTTTTGTCTCCTATAGATACAGCAAGATAAGCATCCCTGGCAGTATCATACCCCAGACTTGTTTCAAAAAAATAGGGCTTTTTTTCTTCAACATCTACCAAAAAAAAGAGTTGGTCGTAATTTTCCTTAATCCCCAGAGCTTTAAAATCAGCACTTTCAATACTATTGATATTTCGAATATTTTTCTGTAATTCTATAAACCTGTTCAAAGACACTGGCTCATTGTCTGTTATGGTGTTGTGCCGCAGCAAAACTAAATCTTTTGTGCGAAAGTTACCAAATGTCCAAACTCCGCCAACCGACACCTGGGTATTTTTATCTATACGAAATTCAATTGAGCAGTTTTCTTTGTCTTTTCCAGGTGCTACATGTGCCTCAACCTTTGCATATATGTATCCTTTTTCAGCAAGATAAGAAAGAATCGCCATTCTGTCCTTTTGAACAAGAGATTTTACAAAGTGTATACCAGGTCTTGTCTCAATATTTTGTCTCAACTCTTTTTCAAAGTCATCGGGCAGACCTTGAAATAAGACACTTGTTATGACTTTCAAATATCCCTGATGAATATTAAATATCACATCACCATATACGATTTCCTCTTCATTTTTTTTGCCCCAGATGACATCACCTGTCACTTTTGTGTCTATAAACCCCTGGTTGGAATAATAATTTTCAACTACCTTCTTGTCTTCCTGAAATAGTTTATCAACAAAAGGACCATCATAAAGGAATGCTTTTTCCCGGGTGAGGATGTCTTTTTTTAACTCTTTTTCATTTAAGGGTTCAGACCCTTTGACAACAGAGGATTTCACAAGATATCGTGTGTTTTCTTCAATAATGATATATATTTCCCTTAACCTCTTTCCTGATTCCTTGATGTTTTTGGCTGTATAATTTATTTTGCAGTCTGCAAATCCTGCCTTCTGATATCGGTTTTTAATATTTTTCAGGCTTTTTTTGAGCCCGAAATCATTGGCATTCCCTTTGGTAAACAAAGTCAGATCTTTTTTAAGGGTGCGGGTCCTAAATTCTTTATTTCCAGAAAATGTTACCCTGTATCTCGGCCCTTCATCAATGTTGATAATGATCCGAATACTTGATGCTGGATCATTATTTTCTACCATATGGTTGATTACAGCTTCGGCAAATCCTTTTTTTCTATAAAATGCCAGAAATTTTTTCGTATCCTTTTCAATCTCACTTTGAATAAATCTTTTCCCTTTGCTCCAGAAAAAGAGCGGCAGTTCATAAGACTTCATTTTCATTTTAAGACGGGTATCGGAAAAACTTTTGTTGCCGTGAAATTCAATATTGTTTACTTTTAGAAACCCGCCTTTTTCAACATTAATCAGAATGGCCAGTTCCAGTTCGTCTGTTTGTTCAGTAAGTATTTTTACAAAAGGATCGAAATATCCATTTTTCTTAAAAAGTTCTTCAATGGATTTGATATTTTTTTCCAGATTATTTTTATTGAAAGAATCACCCACTCCATAATCTGTGGCATCAATTACATCATCTTTGAAAACCGGAAAGGAACCATTCACTTTTATATCCCGAATAAGCTGTGTCGGTGTCAGCCGGAAGACAATATCTGTAAAAGCTGCATCCCAGTCTTGATCAGGCACCTCAATCAGACTGAACTGGTTGGTCTGTTTGAGCATCTCAATGGAGATTAAAAGATTTTCCTGGGAAAATTGCTCCCTTTTTTTGACGCGGATTATTTGATACGCCATTTTTTTTAATTTTTCGCGCCTGGCAGTTTTTCCGGCCAGAATTTCTATTTTCACACTTTTAACAATAGGGAGTCCGTTTTTGATATTTTCATCGGCAAAGACAGGATGATAAAAAAATAGTGCCGCAAGAATAAAAATTATTATTTTATTCATCTATTATCTGAACTCCAATTTAAAAGTAACCTCTGTGCCAAAGTCTCCTTTTGAATCGTTAAAGGCCTTGAGCATTACATTTTCAAGGATTTTGTATTCAGCCGCATTTGTGTGGACTGTCTCTTCATCCCGGGTTTCCATTAAATATTTTACCTCCATGCGTTTTGATAATTTTTTACCCAGAGAAACGCTCACATTTGAACTTTGGGATCCTGAATCATCATATCCGACTTTAAAGGAATCTAGTGGGGTTGACTCTTCCACACTTTCCCCGATGATATTTGAAGCCTTGTCTGTCAGGATATTCGTATAGGAGCCACCATCTCCCTTCCCCAGCTCCTTTGTGGTTTTGCCGGCAATGAGAAGTGACAGGATATCCTCATGGGTTTCCTTTGGATTGGAAAAGAGCTGAAATTTCAAATTATCTTTTTTTCCTGAAACCTTAAGAGTGATGGTCCAGTTTCTTATCTCGGTTTTTGCTGCCAGATTGATATCCGGATCGATTTTATAAGGATCCACAAAATCTATTATCCCTTTTTCAATCTGAAATTCTTTTTTCTGGTACATTATGGTTCCCTCTATGATCCTGGCCCTTCCCGTAATCACAGGATTTGTGGCAGTTCCCGATATATTTACATTTGGTTCCACAAGGATGAAAACAAGATTGTTATCCACTACAAAGGGATCATTATAATCAACATCAATATTCAAAGAGGTATTTTCAATCATAGCAATACCCGTATCGCTTTTTGCTTCAGATATTGATGTTTCTCTTTTTTTATCACCCATGGCCTCTGCAAGATCAAAGGTGAAATCTTTGTAATACTCTCCTTTAATCATCTGAAAGGTCCCTGAAAGATCTGATTTCTCCCGGGTCCCTGAAAAAACAAGATCATGATTAAATTCAATTACGGCCATATCTGGTAATTCAAGGGCGATATGGTTGCCCTTAAACTGGATATTCCCTTTTACAGGCTTATAATCTTTAAGGCCTATCTTCCCTTTTATGTTCAGGCTCCCTTTATCAATATCAGCAGCAATATTTTCAATTTCCAATTCATCCTTTAAAAGTTTTATTTTCCCATTAAGATTTGAAATTGTTACCTTGGCTTGTGGAATGGAATAATCAATCCCGGATAAGGTGATAACTGCATCAAAATCCGGTTTTTCAAGACTTCCTTTGATATCTGCTCTGATTGCTATTTTTCCTGTGGTTTGTTTAAGCCCTTCCATCATTTCTTTGGGCAGATCAAGATTAAGCTTTCCTTTTGATGTGGCATACCCGTTAATACTTCCTCTTATTTCATCAAGACCAGCCATTTTGAATATAGGTGTAAGTAAGGTCTTATTAAATTTTAATTTCAGATCGTAAACAGAATTTTCAGGATCAAAAGATGCCTTGAGATCTGTTGTTTTGTCCAGGAGGACTGAAAAATACAGATCATTTAAATTGGGTTCATTCAAATTAAGATCAGCCATGACATGTTTAATGGGTATCGCTTTTTCAGACAGGACGGCTGGGCTTTTAGACGCGATTTTGTCATATTGGAGATTGATATTAAGATCTGAATCAAATTTCTCCATGAAAATACTTTTTTTTGCACCTGTTTTTGAGGGGATGGGTATATCAAGGCTGTCTGCAAAAACAATTAATTTACAATCTTGTATTTTATAGTCTTTTAAACCAACATTTCCGGCCAGACGCAAATGACCTTCATTAATATCTGCCGACAGGGTATTAATATTAATTTTATCCCCTGTGGCTTTTATGCTGCTATTTAGATTTGCAATGTTTATACCCAAATGACTTAAATCATAATTAATATTGGAAAGGTCCACTAAAGCCACGAACTCAGGTTCTTTAAAGCTGCCTTTAACATCAGCATTCAGACTTATTTTGCCCTGGGCTTCATAAAGTTCTTTTATCAAATCCTGGGTCAATGCAGGGTGTATATTGGCAGGTATATTGCCTTTTGCATTTATCTGACCGTCAATATGGGTTTTTATACCCTTGATACCTGCAAATTCAAACAAAGGGGCAAGATCGCTGTGGTTAAAATTTATCCCGGCATGGTAAAGATTTTTTACGATGTCCAAAGAAGCATTAAGACCAACAATTTTTTCAAGTTTGATTTCAATTTCTTTTTTCCCAAAATCTATATCTGCATTTATATTTTTTACAGGGATTTGTTTGTCATAAAAGTTTATTTTGTCCATGGATGCATTATTGGCATAGTCCACATCCACATTAAGATTAAAATTAATTAAAGAATTCAGATATTCTTGATCTATTTTTATATCATCAGACTCAAAAAATCTTTTAGGTATGATATTTTGTCCTGAAACAAACATGTTTGCATTGACAACATCTTTTAACATAAACCCTTTTTCAAAAACATCGGCAGATCCTTTCACATCAATTACCAGGTCTTGATCTTTAATAATAAGCCGCTTAATCTCAGCATGCCCAAATGAATTTATGGAACCTTCAAATTCAAGGTCATTAATGGAAACACTTTCTAGCGCAAGATTATTTCCCAAAACTTTTGCTTTGACTTCAGGATTGGCAATGTGGCCTGCCATTGTTATTTGGCTGTCAATACTTCCTTTGACCGCAGTCAAGCCTAAGGCCGTTGTTGTTGAATATAGATCATTCGCATTGATATTCACGTTTGCATCAAGAAGGTTTTTAAAAATATCATACTGGCCTGTAACGCCAATCTCAGTATCCAGCGTTTCTGCGTTAAACCTTTTGATTTTACATATCCCTTTTTCAATGGTTCCGCTTAAATTGGTTTTAAAATCCAGAAAATGTGTTCCTGGTTTGTCTTGCTTAACGTCTTCAAGAACAAGATTAAAATGATAATTTGCCGCAAGACTTTCAGGGCGAACGCCTTTGCCCTTGATATTACCAAAGGATAAAAACCGGCCTGAAAATCCTTTTACCCATTTCCCAAGATTTTGAAAATCGCCATTTTTCTGGTTAAACGAAAAGTCATACTTAAGCGTATCTGGATTTTCGGCTGGTTTTAAAAAACCTTTTGGGAAAAGATCCTTGAGATCGGCCATACCTTTAAATTCTATATTGCTCCCAAGAATATTCAGGTTTCCTTTTTTTAATAAAAATATCCGGTCAACAATGCTTGCTGACAAATTGACTCCATCCCCTTTTAGATCTTCATCAATCTTAAGATTGTCCACATCAAGTTTTAAACTAACTTCAGGATTATTTATGGGTCCTTTCCCTGCAAGAGTCACCTTTGCTAAACCGCCAAGATCTGTCTTGTTCTCCAAAAATCGATTGAATTGTTCAAGACGGGAAGTTGCACTTAAATTAAAATCAATTCCAGGTGCTTTAAAAATATCGTGTGCTATTCCTTTTGCTTTCAAAACACAAAGGTCTGAGTCCAGTTCAACATTAAAATCAACCTTTGATCCCTGTTCAAGTTCAGTTAAAAAACTTAAATTATTAACCAGGATCTCTTTATTTTTAAAGGTTATGCTGCTGTTTTTTATCCGGCTGGTCAATGACAGATGCCGGGCCATAAGATCAGCATCATTGATATCAATATTTAATGATTTTAGATGAATATTTTGAATAGAGTCATTAAAGGTTAATGCTCCCTCAATAACCCGTGCTTTTTTGACAATCACATTAATGGGAAAGCTATACCTTTCTTTGTTTGCGATTTCTTTTTCAGGGGATTTCTTATCTTCGGGTATGAGTGCGTCTATTAAATTAATGCGGTTATTAATATCCTTAACGATTGATATTTCAGGGCCGTTCACTATTAAGGAATTTATTTCCAGAACTTTTATAAAAAGAGAACTTATCTTTAAATCAAGCAAAAGACTTTTGAATTTAAAACAGGTGGTGTTTTGTGGGTCCTTTATCTGAATTCCATCTAATTTGATATATGAATTGATTAGTGAAAATTCTATATTGTCAGCTAAAAGAGTACCGGGTATGGCAGTATTAATTTTATCAACAAGCAGTTTTTTTGCATGATCTGTTTTTACATATAAGAACATTGTCAAAATGATTACAAGAAAAGTACAGGCAAGTCCTATACCTGCTAAAGCGATTTTTTTTTTCATACCCGCATATTTAAAACTAGTGCTGACAATTTTTAATTAATGCTATACAAAAAAATTTATACTGTTTTAAAAAAAAATGCAAACAATACCCTGAACCTGAATTTACTTTCTAAAGCAAAAAAATTGTCTGCAATTGTCTTGGCATTTTCACTCAAAAGCCGTGGCACAGGACTCATATCGGTTTCTTTTTGTTGGCCTGAAGGGTCTATTTAGCAGTGCTTTGAAGCACTTGAGTAGCCGTTTCAAGTATCCCTTCGGGAAATCCAACAAGGGGATATATCACAAGGAATCCAACCACCCACAGCAACACCATGGAGAGTAGAAAAAATCCAAATCCGTATTTTACAAAATCAATCGCTTCAAGGACCCTTTTATTTGTATCCGGATAAATTCCCAAAGCAAATGTCAGTGCATTGGCAGGTGAACCCACGATAAGAAAATGGGCAAACGAAGATGCCAGTGCAACGGCCATACCTATGGCCCAGGGTTCCCCGGCAACGCCGCTCATAATCCCCATGGGGATTACAATGGGCCCGATAAGAGCAACTGTAGCTGCGTCCGACATAAAATTGGTAACCAGACCGGAAAAACCTGACATTCCAACCCATAGCCCAAAACCTTGGTCCATGCCCACTTTTGAAAGTACATCCAGAAAAGTCGTAGCCAGCCAAAGGGCACCGCCGCTTTCCTTTAAAAGTGCACCCAGAGTCAAAGCGCCGCAGTACATGAACCATGCATTAAAAGAGATACGACCCAGTATTTTTTCAAAATCTACTGTTTTGAATAATACGGGTATAACAAAGGCCAGAAGAGCCGGGCCGCCCAGTCCCGTCGCTTCTCCACCAAATATCCAGAGAGCTACAATGAGAAACAAAGTCCCTGCCGTAACATACTCAGCATACTTCATCTTACCCATTTGGCGCGTTTCTTCCTTGATATATTCCAACCCCGGGGTAAGATCCCGGGTCTTTATCTTTTTACTGAAAAAGGTCGCCATATAAAAAAACAGCATGATGCTGCCCAGCGGTACCAGGGGCCATCCATATTTCATCCAGTCAGCATAGGTAATGGGTATACCATAATCAGTAAAAAACCCCATCATGATCACATTACGGCCTCCGGCCGATGGTGTGCCCGGCCCTCCCATATTCAGAGCAAAGCAAAGGGAAAAAAGTAAATATTTGGCCAGGGCAGGATCATGAACAACTTTCCCGCCTTCAGGGCTGGTAGCCTTTACTGATCCATAATAGACAGCCATCATAACCGGTACCATAAAGGAACACATTGCAGGGGCCGACATGAATGAGCCCATAATCGACATGCTGACGCACAACACCAACATGGGAACCCAGAACCCTTTGGTCCATCCCAACAACCAGACTGCCAGGCGTTTATGGAATCCCACCTCCACAACAGTCGCTCCCAAAGCAAAAACACCTAGCATGAACAGGGGTGCATCACCAGCAAAGGTTTTCCCGATCATATTAAAAGGGAGAAGCCCGAAAAAATAGGCCATGAGAGGCATTAAAAGTCCGGTCACTCCAATGGGAATGGCCTCAACTGCAAAAAAAATGACCGCCATGGGAACGAGCCCCAAAACGATCATGGTTTTATCAGATGCCTGCCCCAGGTTATGGGCTATTTCCCAGTCGATCATTTTGTCGACATAGCCGTATTTGTCCAACACATCCATAAGAGACTGGGGCACTGGTAAAATATAGGCAACCAGAATAAAAATCGCCACTCCAATACCAATCCATAGTCCCTTTTTGGCCAATATCCCGGTTTTTTCCCCGTGCGTATCCAAAAAAAGCCTCCAAATGTCTGTTTGTAAATTCTACCCGATTTCAACAACAGTCAGGATTCATTGCTCACAAGTTTTGATCTTATCGCAAATTTGGGTGAATACATCAGACAATCGCAGGATACCTATCACTTTTTCAGCTGCCGTCACAAGCAGAGATTGATATCGGCCCGCAACCAATTGGTGCATTGCCTCACTCAGGTTAGCATTTTCATCTATATACGTACCATTTGCGGGAGTTTCCATAATATCACTCACACGCAGTGTTTTGGTACGCTCGCATATAAATTCCAAAGGTTCATCCCAAAATACATTATCCTTCAACATGGACTTGATGAAGTCGGGACTGTATCCGGAACGCGATAGCGTCCCAGTGGCTTCAATTTGTCCGTATTTGGGTTCAAGAGCCTTTAGAATATCAAACATGGTTATTTTACCAACAATATTGCCGTCATTATCAAACACCAGTATGGCGCGATGCTTAAACTTTAAGGGATCAATTGTCTGTTGAGCTTTTTCCAGGGCAAGGACCGCCGCTTGCAATGTCACATCCTGGGAGACAATTGCATATCTTTGAATTGGAACCATTAAATTTTTTACTTTTATGGTTTTCATATCTGCTATATTCTATATCTATGACAATAATGGATGTCAAGCAGGTTGCCATCTTTTTCTAAACCTATGAATCACATGTTTTCTACTTGACAAGTAAATTATCTTTAATATGCTAATATGTGAGCAATGAGAATATAGGAGCTTCAGATATAATATAATATGAAAACCATGACATCAATTACAGATTTATTCCATCCCCTGATCAAGAAATGGTTTCTTGATTCTTTTTCCAATCCCACTGATATCCAGGAGCTTGCCTGGCCTTTAATTGCCAATAAAAAAAATGTTCTTATCACAGCACCCACGGGAAGCGGAAAAACCCTGACTGCTTTTTTATGGTCCATTAACCAGTTTGTGACAAAGAATCTTCCAACAGGCGTGACCCGTGTCTTGTATGTGTCGCCTCTAAAAGCACTGAACAATGATATACAAAGAAATTTAAATCAGCCTTTACAAGAAATTAAACGTATTTTTGAGGACAATGAAAAACTATTCCCTGATATCAGGGTGATGACCAGAAGTGGTGATACATCTCAAGGGGACAGAAGAAAAATGATTCGCCACCCGCCGGAAATTTTAATCACTACTCCGGAAAGCCTTAATCTTTTGCTCAGCTCCAAGTCCGGCAAAGAGATGTTGTTTCATATATCTGCCGTGATTCTTGATGAAATCCATGCTGTTGTGGGCAACAAGAGGGGGGTTCACCTGATCACTGCAGTGGAAAGGCTTGTCAGCCTTTCAGGAGAATTCCAGCGCATATCCCTTTCAGCAACAGTGAAAAAACTGGATCTGGTAGCCCGGTTTGTGGGAGGCTATCGCATGCATGTCAAGGGGGCGCATCCCGGATATACTGCAAGACCCGTCGAAATTGTCAAATCAAGTATTCAAAAAAATTATAAAATTTGTGTAAGGTTTCCTGAAAGATCGGAAGAGAGTGTTGATACTTCTGTCTGGGATTCCTTAGCCAAAGAGTTTAAGGACAGTGTTGAAAAAAACCGATCTACCCTGTTGTTTACCAACGGGCGAAGGCTTTGCGAAAAAATGACCTATAAGATCAACAAACTGTCAGGTTCGCCCCTTGCCTATTCACATCACGGGTCTCTTTCAAAACAGCTTCGAGAAAATGTTGAACAAAATCTTAAAAAGGGAGAACTAAAAGCGATTGTGGCAACCAGCTCCCTTGAAATGGGTATTGATATCGGAGATCTGGATGAAGTCATACTGATCCAGTCTCCCCCTACGGTTTCATCTGCTGTTCAAAGGATCGGCCGGGCCGGTCATCACGTTAATATGGAAAGCCGCGGAACCCTGTATTCGGCAAACCCCCAGGATCTGATTCCTTCAGCAGTACTTGCCAAGGCTATTGATGAACAGGATATTGAACCCTTGCACCCTGTGCAATGCCCCCTTGATGTGCTGGCCCAGATTCTGATTTCCATGACAGGGCTTGAAACATGGGATATGGATGAATTATACAATTTTTTGAAAACAAGTTATTCCTATAGGAATCTTGCCCGGCATCAGTATGACCTTGTCTTGAATATGCTGGCAGGTCGATATTCAGATACAAGGATCCGGGAATTAAAACCCAGGGTATCCATTGATCGGCTGGACAACACGGTCCAGGGCAAAAAAGGGGCGTTGCTGGCTCTTTACACATCCGGGGGAACCATACCCGCCGGGGCTATTTTCAACTTCGACACCATGAAACCCGCGCCCGCATCGGTGAACTGGATGAGGAATATGTCTGGGAGGCCAAAATCGGCCAGATTGCCACTTTGGGAACCCAGAACTGGAAAATCATGCAGATCACCCATAATGATGTTCTTGTTTTACCTGTCGGGAACAGACTTATGGAAGCACCCTTCTGGATTGGGGAAGGGATAAACCGGGATTATTATTTTTCCAGACTGATCCTGTTGTTTCTGGAAAGAATTGATGGTCAGCTAAAACAGCCGGATTTTGACAAAGTACTGGAAAAAGAATTTCATCTGGATGCGGCTGCAGCCAAAGAACTGATCCGGTTTTTAAAAAGGCAAAAAAAGGTTACTGCTTCAGATTTGCCCCATCGCCACCATATTTTACTGGAGTATGTCCGGTCCGGTCCGGATGGCAGTCCTGGATCCATGCTTGTCATCCACACCCTCTGGGGCGGACAGCTTAATCGTCCTTATTCCCTTGCCCTGGAAGCTGCATGGGAACAACACTTTGGCGAGAAACCTGAGACATTTCCCGGAAATGATGCCATTGTGATCCAACTTCCCCATAAAATAGAGCCTGAAGAAATCTTGAGTCTTGTCACGTCGGCAAATGTGGAAACCCTTCTTAAAAAGCAGCTGGAAAAAACCGGCTTTTTTTCCGCCCGTTTCAGGGAGTGTGCCGGAAGGGCCCTTCTTGTGACCAAAAACAAAATAAACCATAGAATGCCCCTTTGGATGACAAGATTAAAATCAAAAAAATTATTGGAAAACATCCTGGGGTATGAAGATTTTCCTATTTTACTGGAAACCTGGCGGACCTGTCTTCAGGATGAATTCAATCTCAAGCAATTGCAAAGCAGTTTAGACCAATTAGAATCCGGCGCCATTGCCTGGACAGCATCCTTTACTGATCGGCCAAGCCCATTTGCCGCAAGCATGGCCTGGAATCAGATCAACCAGTACATGTACCAGGAAGACCAGGGTGCCTCTTCCTCTTCTTCACTGGGTACTGATCTTATCAAAGATGTTGTGTTTTCTGAAAATTTACGTCCTGCAATATCTTTATCCCTTGTCAAAGAATTTGAGATAAAATGCAGGAGACTGGCACCTGGTTATGCGCCTCAATCCCCTAGGGATCTTATAGATTGGGTAAAGGAACGAATCGCCATTCCAACTAGTGAATGGAAGGTGTTATTAGAACAAATAGAACTTGAAAGTCCAAAAGCCTTTGAACAAATCAAGGATTTAACTTTAATAAAACTTGCCTGCATTACCCATGATAGTCTTGATGAACCTTTGGTGGTTTCCCTGGAATTGATTTCAAAAATTATGAATGCCTGGTACGGGTCAAAACAAAATATTTTATTAAAAAATCTGTCTGGAGAGCCTTTAACCGCAAAGATACCTGTTCATAAAAAACACCCAGGAGAAGAACAGGAAAATGATTTTTCTCTTCTGGGTCAATGGCTGCAATTTTATGGGCCAAAAAATATTGATTTTATCCAGACAGCACTGGGTATTGAAAATAAGGATCTGGGTCTTCTTCTCAACTATTTGATCGAAGCCGGTCAGGTGATTTCCGGCAAACTTGTTAAAAATGGCTATGACCATGATGTGTGTGACAGTGAAAATTTTGAAATTCTCCTGAGACTTTCCCGATCCAGAGCTGTTCCAAGATTTCAGGCTCTTGATATCCAGTATCTGCCCCTGTTTATAGCAAATTATCAGGGCCTTTTGAAAAAACAGGACAGCATTGATGACCTGTTTGAGCGAATAGAACAGCTTATATGCCTTCCCCTTGCTGCCGAAGCATGGGAATTGGATGTCCTGCCGGCACGAATTTTACCCTACCACACCTCCTTTTTGGACACCATTATGCAGGAAGGTGATCTTCAATGGCTTGGACATGAAAAGAAAAAGATAACATTTTGTTTTAAGTCGGATCTTGATTTTTTCCAATACCCTTTGGCATCAAATATAAAATCGTATAATGAAAAAAGAAATGACGACGACCCTGACCTGGAAAATATTTTTAAGGATACGGGGTCGCGATATGATTTTGCAGGCCTTCTTGGAATTGCAGATTGTGATTCAAAAAAGTTGTCAGAAAAAATTTGGAATATGGTCTGGAATACAAAGCTTTCCAATGAAACATTTTCAGCATTGAGAAAAGGAATTGAAACAGGATTTAAAGCTCCTGAGATTTCAAAAGCCGTGACCCCGTCCCGTTTTGGCAGAAGACAGACCCGGGGAAAAAAAAGCTTTACCCAGTGGAGGGGCTCACTTCCTTTTGCCGGGCATTGGTTTAAACCGGATATCCCAAAGAATTCAATAGATTTTATTGAAATGGAAGAATTGAATAAGGACCGGGTGAGACTTCTGTTGGATCGATATGGTATTTTGTTCAGGGAACTTATTTTAAGAGAGCTTCCGCAATTTAAGTGGCAAAATATTTTCCGGTCACTTCGTCTGATGGAATTGGCAGGAGAGATCCTGGCCGGCCTTTTTTTCAAAGAAATCCCCGGACCACAGTTTATCTCCCAAAAAGCTTTTCGCAAACTTCAGGTAAAGCTGCCAAAAGATGTGATTTACTTTATGAATGCCACTGACCCGGCCTCCCTGTGCGGAATACCCATAGCCCCCTTAAAACAAAGTCTTCCCAAAAGACTTTCTAATACCCATCTGGTGTTTAAAGGAAAAGACTTAAAACTTGTTTCCATGAAAAATGGGAAAGAGCTTTTGATTCATACAAACCCTGATGATGAGCATATAATTGAGTATCTTGCTCCTTTAAAACATCTTTTAAACCGGCAGTTCAAGCCTTTAAAAAAGATTACCATTGAAAAAATCAATGGAGAATCTGCTGAAAAGAATCCCTATGTAAATGCTTTTAAAACAGTCTTTAATGTCCTGGTTGAATATAAAAAGATCATCCTTTACAAAAAAATGGATTTTGAATAAGGCTTGGTTTCATCTCTTTGGCGGCAGTCAAAAACCCCATTAAAATGATGCGGGGTTATTTTCCTGAAGATAAGCGATAGATAAGTTTGGTACGGTTTTTTACATTCACTTTTTCAAAAATCGCTTTCAGGTGATTTTCAACGGTATATCTACTGATGAATAACTTCTCCCCAATTTTTTTGTTTGTCAGGCCTTTGTTAACCAAGTAGACAATTTCAGTTTGCCGTTTTGAAAGAGAGAATTGGCTCTTCAGCTTTATAGAATCAAAGTCTTGCTGTCTGGGACCAAAGCCCAGCAATATCAATCGATGATTGTCTCCATAAGGTATCATTTCCAAGTGAATTTTTTGATTTTCATGATTGATTTTGCATGAAATGTCGCATTGATTCTGAAAGGCGTAAGTATTTTTATTCCGTCGATTTAACCGGAAAAATTCTTTGCAGGATTGGTAAAGTTTTTTATGCAAAGAACGAAAAGAGGGGACTTGTTCCTTCTGGGGTGAGGTTGCATTAAACAAAAGATCTTTTGCATGCTCATTTTGATAGATTTGTTTCATGGATTCATCCAGGGCGATGATTCCTTTATAAGGCATATGGGCGGCAATGGAATCAAGAATTGCATGCTGTTTATTCTTTTGTTCAGAGCTTAGAGCATTTTCAAGGGCACTTGCCAGATAAGGGGCCAGCAAGTTTGCTTTGGCATGATCATTTAAAGAAAATTTGTTCGCTTTCCTGGGACGATATAGACCCAGCACGCCTAAAAAATGCTGCTTACTTTTCAGATAAATGCTCATTTGATGGTGAATGTGCTGAGGTTTTAAAAAATCGTGATAATATTCGGAAAATTTACCTCTGTTTTTAGAATGTTCTCTGATAATCACTGTTGGATACGAGTTTATGGACAATATTTCATAAAAAGGATCCAGCTTATGGTAATATTGTTTAAACTCAGTAAAAAAATTTTTTTCTATACCCCGACTGATCACATGATTTAAATCAAGACTTTTGTTACAATCGTTTGCAAAATAAAAATTATTATTTCCGGTTTTAAAAATTTGTTCAAGGAGATTGAGTACAACAGATAATTGTTCTTCGGATTTTTCAATTTCCAATGCTGTCTGGCTTACACGCAGTACATCCTGAAAGTCTTTGGATGTCATTTTTTTATTTCCCATTTTTTTATCCTGCATGTAGTTGAAACAAGTTTTTTATTATTGATCTTTGTCTGGGGCCAGAGCAGCTCAATAAAAAACTATTGTGAATCAAGGCTGGCTTATTCGTTTAATCCCTGGTGTATCCAACAGATATTTAGTCAACAGCTAATTTATCAATATATAAGTCAATGCAAACAATATTTCAAGAAAAATGACTGATTTCAGCTATTGATTAAATTTGGTGAGCGTGGTTCATTGTTTTTAGCGTGATCATTTAACCTGAAATGGTGGTTTTATATGAACTGTAACGCCAAACAAACAGTGGTTATTTTTTCCGGTCTACCGTATTCTGGTAAAACAGTGATCATTCAAAAGCTGTTGGAAAGATTTCCTGGACAACCCATATACGTCGATGGTCTTTTTCGAAATATGGTTCCTGAAGAAGATGTATGCCTCGACAGGTGGCTTGAGGAAGGCCGCCGCCTTGTAGATGGCATGATTGAAAATATATCCCATACAGACGCTTCCTTTATTTACGTTGAAGTGGGTATTATGCAGATGAAACATCGTAAACGGCTGATGGACTGGATACGGGATGGTAATTACCACCTTCTTCCAATTTTACTTCGGTGTGATTCCAGGCACTCTGTCCAAAAGCGTCAGACAGCACGGGAAGAACAAATCAAAATACGGCCGGATAATTTAAAAATTGCGATAGGCCTTGATGAACTTTATGGTCCCATCAGTGAAGCTTTTGATGAAATTATGGAATGGGAGAAATATCACATCATTGATACGGATAAGCCGATTGAAGAAAATATTGATGAAATCTGTAGCCTTATTTCACACTGATAACCATTTAGATTGATGAATATAACAAAAAATAATCAAATTCAGTTTTGAATTAAAATATAACTAACTTACACGATGACAAAGAAATAGCCATGGCACTGGAAAAGAAAAAAATATTAGAAGTCTATCGGAAAATGATTCTCGTTCGAACAATGGAAAATACCCATTTTCGGCTATTAAGAAAAGGAAAGATCAACGTGAACCCCCATTTGGGAACAGGACAGGAGGCTGTCTCAGTGGGGGTGACTTCGCCTTTAAGACAGAGCGATATCCTGTTTGGGACCCATAGGGGAGTTGGGGAATATATTGGTAAAGGTATGCAGCCTAAGGAAATCTGGCTCGAATATTTGGGAAAAAGAAATGGTCTATGCAAAGGTAAGGGAACCCAGCATCTGGCTGACAGGAAGAACAATATACCGGGACTGGCATCGTCTTTGGGGTCGGATTTCTCCATGGCGGTGGGAACCGCCCTTGCCTCTAAAATGAAAAATAAGGATCAAGTCACTCTGTTTTTTGTCGGTGAAGGAACATGCAATCAGGGGGATGCAAGTCCTTCCATGTGCATGGCAGCCCTTTGGAACTTGCCAGTCGTTTTTGCCATATGTACCAACCAGTTCTGTGAAATGAGCTATATGAATGAGCACTTTCCCACCGAAGATGTTGCACCCCGGGCCGCAGGATATAATATTCCCTATGAAATAATCGATGGTCAGGATATCGAGACGACCTATGGGGCAGCAGAGAAAGCCATTGCGCATGCACGTAAAAAAGGGCCATTTGTTCTGGAATATAAAACATTTCGAATGGCACCGCACCATTCCGGAGATTTGGCCGGTTATGTAAAAAAAAAGGATTTGGAAATATGGGGAAAAAGGGATCCCATAGACCTATGCCGCCAAAAGCTTTTTCAAAATGATATGTTGACACCACAAGATGATGAAAAATTAAATCAGACCGTTCAGACTGAAGTGGACCAGGCAGTCAAAGAGGCTTTTCTGGCACCTGATCCAACTTTGGGAGATTTGTTTCAAGATGTTTATGCATCAAAAGAGGTTGGATAATGGGTAGAAGTATTCCTTTCTTAAAAGCGCTCAATGAGGCAATGGCCGAAGAAATGCGTCGAGATCCAGATGTATTTGTGCTTGGAGAAGATGTTCAGGTCGGGGTTTTCGGTCAAACGTCCGGCCTGGTCAAGGAGTTTGGTGAACACAGGATATTGAATACCCCCATTGCAGAAAATGCAATTACTGGTGTTGCCATAGGTGCTGCCATGAACGGGATGCGTCCGGTATTGGAAATAATGTTTGCCGATTTCATTATGCTGGCAATGGATCAAATATGCAATCAAATGGCCCAGTGGCGTTACATTACCGGAAGCCAGTACGGCCTACCGGTGACGGTCCGCACTTCAGTGGGAGCTGGATTTCGAAGTGGATATGGACATTCTCAGTCGGTCCAGTCCCAGTTGATCCAGACACCGGGTCTGATCATTGTTGAACCATCCACACCTTTTGATGCTAAAGGTCTGTTAAAATCGGCCATCCGATGCAATGATCCGGTTATATTTTTTGAGCATCGAAAATTGATGTTAGGGGGTGTGGAAGGGGAAGTGCCTGAAGAAGATTATACCGTCCCATTTGGCAAGGCAGTGATCAGGAAACCAGGAAAAGATGTAACGGTTGTGGCTGCAGGCGCCATGGTTTATGAGGCAGTCAATGCCGCCCGGGAATTGGGAAATGAAGGGATTGACGTTGAGGTGATCGATCTGAGGACCATAGTCCCGCTGGATAGAGATACCGTGTTTGAATCATTGGAGAAAACCGGCCGGTTGGTGACCGTCGAGGAGAGCAGGATAAGAGGAGGAGTAGGCGCTGAAATCGCAGCGCTTGCATGCAGTGACTATTTTTCTTTGCTAAAAGCACCGGTAAAACGGGTGGCTGCTCCTATGGTACCTGTTCCCGGCAGCCCGATTCTTGAAGATTTTTATCTGCCAAATAAAGATTCCATTGTACGAGCTGTTCGACGGGTAATGTGAGCCAGATAGAAAGATGCGAGCACATGGGAAAATAATAATAGGAAAGTACTCAGATGAAATTAGAAAATAGAATAGCCATTGTCACCGGAGGGGGCGGCGGACTTGGTGAGGGAATTTGTCTTTGTCTTGCCAGAGAAGGTGCTCACGTTGTTGTTTGTGATACCAACCTGGATTTAGCAAAACAGGTTGCTACAAAGATTGAAACTCTGGGGCAAAAATCTTATGCCAGCCAGATTGATGTTCGTAAGTCAGACCAGTGTGAGCAACTGATCAAAAAAACCATAGAAATCATGGGCAGTATCGACATTATAGTATGCTGTGCAGGTGTGGGCGGGTTTGTCCACCGGGGCCAGTCGACTGAAGACCTGGGGATTGAAAATATATCGGAAGCAGATTGGGACCTGACCATTGATGTGAATCTTAAAGGTGTATTTCTCTGCAACCGGGCAGTAGCCCCGTATTTTAAAAAAAAGAAGTATGGTAAAATTATTAATATATCATCTCTTGCCGGGCGAAAGGGGATTGCATGGATTCCCCATTATTCGGCAAGCAAGGCAGGAGTTATCGTATTAACTCAGGCAGTCTCACTCCAACTGGCCCCATACAACATCAATGTAAACACGGTGTGCCCCGGTGTTATAAAAACAGCCATGTGGGATAAAGGTGCCCAAATCCTGGTCGAATCTGATCCTACTTACAAAGGGATGACGCGGGATGAAGTGTTTGCGTCAGTCGTGGAGGATATGATTCCCATGAAAAAACCACAGACCGCTGAAGGCATTGGCAACCTGGTTGCTTTTTTAGCTTCCGAGGATGCCAATGAAATTACCGGCCAGGCCATCAATGTTGATGGCGGAGCAATATTTAATTGATGCATTCACTGGCAGACTTGCAAAAGAAGTTAAGGGACTACAATGAAAATTCCAGTACTGACTGATTTAGAAAAAATTGAATTTATCAAA
>JABIYQ010000610.1 GCA_018702715.1 Desulfobacula sp.
CTTTGAGGCAAGTATTTGATAAGTATCCATAACCATCCTAAATAGAAACACATTAAACATATCATCCAACAAAGTCAAGAAAAAGTTTAAACATTAAAACATCGGATGTTTTAATGTTTAACTTGAAATGCATGGTTTGTTTCCCTATATGTCATGTGCCCGGTATCATCAGTGGTGTATTGAAACCCTTGTAAAAAAAGATGGTTATGCTAAAATAATAGCATTATACAGATAAATGGGATTGAATAATATCAGGGTTGTCCACAAGCTCCTTGGTTGAAGCAACCTTGACTATCTCTCCTTTGGTGCCCATTAAGTAATGCCTGCTGGCGACTTTAAGTGCCATGCGGTAATTCTGTTCAACTATGAGCATTGTTATTCCGGATTTTATACAAAATTTCAGGACAACATCAGTTATCATCTGCACAAGCAGAGGAGATAGTCCCTGTGAAGGCTCATCCATGATGATGATCTCAGGGTTGCTGATAAGGGCACGCCCAATGGCCAGCATCTGCTGTTCGCCTCCGCTGAGTGTTGATCCATCCTGTTTGGTCCTCTCAGCAAGTACTGGAAAATGATCACACACTTTTTCCAATGTCCATGCATCATTGCCATTTCCCGGTCTTGCAGCCATCATGAGATTTTCTTCTACACTTAATCCCGGGAAAATATGCCTTTCAGCAGGCACATAAGCTACCCCCATTTTGGAGATTTTATGGGGTTGCCACTTTGTTGTCCTGGCACCATTTATGTATATGTTTCCGGATCGTGGCGGAGTCAGCCCCATAATAGACCGCAAGGTAGTGGTTTTTCCCACTCCGTTTCGTCCAAGAATCGAAACAGCTTCCTGTTTCTCAACATGCATTGACAGCCCCTGAATAACGTGACTCACACCATAATAGGTTTGAATTTCTTCAATATTAAGAATTTTATTCTTCTTTTCCAAGATATGCCTCCCTGACCTGCTGATTGTTTCGGATCTCCTCTGGAGTACCATCTGCAATGGTACAGCCATATTGAAGAACTGTAATTCTATCCGAAATACTCATCACCATATCCATATCGTGTTCTACTAATACAACACAAATTTCATTTGCCAGATCTTTAATCAGCGTTGATATATGCCGGGTTTCTGCCGGAGACATTCCAGCCGTGGGTTCATCCAGAAATAGAATTTTAGGGTCTCCGGCCATGGCAATTGCCACCTCCAGTACCCGCTGATCGCCATATGCCAGGTTTTTTGCAGGTCTGGCCGCCAGTTCTTTTAATCCAAGGCGTTCTATTAAAGCCCAGGTTTTCTCGGTTACATCTCTAAGACTTTGTTTTGAGGAAAAAATTCTTAAAGAGCCGCCATCTTTAGCCTGTCGGGCAATTCTTAAATTTTCAAATACACTGAGATTTTCAAAAATACTATTAATCTGGAAAGTTCTACAGATACCCATTTTTACAAGTTCGTGGGTTGGTTTATCCGTAATATCCTGTCCTTTAAAAAATATTTTTCCGGAAGTGACGCCTATTTTTCCGGTGATAATATTGATAAAAGTTGTTTTACCGGCACCGTTTGGACCGATAATAGACGTTAAACCATGATTGTTAACACTAAAACAAACACGGTTAGTCGCCATAACACCGCCAAAACTGCGGCACAAGTTTTCAGTACAGAGTAGTTCCTCCATCTTTAACCCTTTCGGAATCGCTTGAGATGCTCGCCCAGACCGACGAATCCCGTTGGTAAAAATAAAACCAGAAAAATAACAACCAGTCCAAGAAAAATCTCCCAATGTTCTGTCATGGTGCTGATATAGTCCTGAATATAAATAAAAATGGCCGCACCTACAAATGCTCCCCATAAAGAGCCCATGCCGCCCAGAAGAACCATCATCAACACGCCGGCTCCAGCAAAGGCGCTCATGGTGGTGGGACCAATGTATCCTTTATACAGAATAAACAAAGCACCGGCGATACTGGCAAGCATACAGGCAAGCATCCACCCCAAAAGTTTGTACTTGCGCACATTAATCCCAATAAAGGAGGCACGGTCTTCATTTTCACGTATGGCTTCAAGTACTGCTCCAAAAGGAGAATTGATAATACGGCGGGTAAGAAAAAAGCAAATGGCCGCAATAACCAAGGTAAAAAGATAAATTGTTACGGGATTACCCGAGTTGCCAAGATTCCATCCGAACAGAGTGATATCAGGGTTGGGCATTCCCATCAAGCCGTCATCACCACCTGTTACATCATACCATTTCCATACAATTGTATGAAACATCATACCAAATGCCATTGTCAGCAAGGCAAATGCAAGGCCACCCGTCCGTACCTGAACCCAGCCTACGGGCAAAGCAACAATGGATGTAAAAATAATGCCTGCAAAACAGGCCATCCACAATGAGGTGGGTGATAGATGGATTAAAAATAGGCCAACCACATAAGCGCTGATACCCATGTATGCATTATGCATAAATGACAATGATCCAGTATAACCCAAGAGAACATCCAGGCTCATTGCTAAAAGCCCGTAAATCATCATCTCATTAATCAGACTGATGTAAAATCGATTTTCAGATATAAAAGGAAACAGAGCTAAACCGATTAAAACCAGAACCAGCATAATGATTTTAAACGGATAGAATCCTTTTTTAATACCAGGTATAGTTGTTGTGTTCTCCATTATTCAAACTTTCCTTCCCCAAGAATGCCGCGAGGCATGAAAGCAAGAATAATCGCCATAAGTATATAAACGATTACCATTGCCAGGTCAGTTATAAAAAATTCCGCAAGTGTCTGGACAACGCCGATAAGAACGGCTGCAATCACGGCTCCCCTTAAGCTCCCCAACCCGCCGATCACAATTACAACAAAGGAAGAGATCAGCATTTCACTGCCCATTAAAGGATCAATAGTCGTCAAAGGTCCGGCAATGATTCCTGCCATCCCTGCCATGATGCATCCAAGAACAAATGCACCCATATGAACATAGCTCATGTTGATCCCAAGACAGGATACCATTTCTGGAATTGTGCTTGAGGCTCGCAGGATTAATCCGACCCTGGTTTTATTTAAAAAGAGCATTAAACAGCCCATTATCGCGGCAATGAGGAACAATGTGACCAGCCGAAAAATTGGATATTCAGTTCCAAGAATGGGCAGGGTCCCCTGCATAAATGCCGGTAAATCAATAAAACAAGGCTTATTTCCCCAGACATATTTGATCATGCCGTCAAGAAAAAACATCAATCCATAGGTTAGAATCAGTGTATATACCATGGATCTTTTGCGCATGGGCGCAATAATAGTTCTTTCTATTAATAATCCGATGATGCCTACGATTATTGGTGCGATGATAAGGGCTACAAAATAATTCAAACCGCTTGCCACCAGCGTATAGCCGGTATAGGCACCAACAGCGTATAAAGCACCGTGCCCCATGTTCATTATACGGCTCAGTCCATAAATAATATTCAGACCAATAGCTACAATGAGAAACACGCCGCTAAGAACAAGACTGTTTAAAGAGATATCTACTATAATACCGAGTGTTCCACCCATAATACGGTTGCCTGTCCTTTTCTGTTCAGTTTAAATGATTTTTAGAATCTGTATGAAAATAATCTGTTTTGAATATTTTCATACAGATGGGTTTATAATTTAGAATAAAGAGTTGCCGAATAATCTTTTCTTGCGCATTCCCTTATTCTTTAGGCCCTAGTTCGTCTGCAGAAAAAGTTTTTAAAACTTTCATATAAACTTTAGCACCAAATGGATTTTCCGGTGCTGCCATTGTTTCTGTCAGAACTGCTGAGTTGCGCATACAATTATCTTTTGCGGAAATTCGAACGTTTCCGTAAGGACCATCATAGCTGATGCCCTTAAGAGCTGCAGCAATATCTTTAGCCTTTGTATTACCGGCTTTTTCAATGGCTTTAAAAAGGTTCATCGCTCCGACATAACTATGCACTGCTGCATCAGAAGGAATTGTATTAAATTTTTTCCAGAATCTCATTTCCCAGTCATTGGAATTGGCGTTATCAACATCCCATGCCCAGTCAGAGGCGCCGAAAATACCGTAGCAGGCTTCTCCGCCGGCTTCAAGCTCCAAAGGTCCAGGTGCTGCTGCAGAAACGAGCTTTACCTTTCCCTGTAGTCCGAAATCAGATGCTTGTTTTGCAAAAACAGGAATGACATTGGTAATAAAAGCCATGTAAACACCATCAGCGCCGGAGGCTTTGATTTTACTGATATAAGATGACCAGTCTTTGGTTTTGATGGGGGCTTTATCATAGGTATCATTATAAATTTTAATACCATTTTCTTTTGCTAAAGCAATGAATCTTTCGCCGGCATCATGACCCCATGAATAATCATGTACAATTACATAATAGGTTCTTTTTTTCAGGTCCGGTCTTGCTAAGATTCCTTTTACATTTCCAACAGCAGTCTGGTCGTTTGCCAACTGACCACTTCTGAAAACAAGAGGATGAAGACCATAAAATTTAGTTGTCATTACATGGGTACTGACAAATGGTACATTCAGCTTATCGATATTTTTGGAAAGAGCCAGGCCGACACCGCTTGAAAAAACACCGATCAAGGCTTTTGCACCATCTTTGTACACAAGTTTTTCAGCTTTTGTTACAGCAACAGGGGGTTTAACCCGTGTATCTTCAACAATAAGCTCGATGGGTCTTCCCAGAACAGTTCCTTTTTCTTCAGCAGCCATTTCAATTCCATACTTCATCTCAAGGCCGCCCTGGGCAACTATGCCGGTAAGGGGGACCAAGACACCAATTTTAACAGGTTTTTCAGCAAACACCTGTTGTGGTGCCAATAACAGGACAGCGATCATTAAACTCAGCGAAAATGTGATAAACTTTTTCATTACCTACCTCCTAATTAATGATGAATTATTTCTTATAGGGGATTTCCTTTCACCCTTTTTAAGGTGCTGAAGGGTTCCCCACTGACCTAAACGGCTTTATTTAAAAAAATCATCTCTTGCTTTTTTCAACTGCAAAATATTTTCAAGTGGAGATCCCGGCGCTATACCACATCCGGGACAAAGGAAATCTGTTCCATTTTCAAGGGCTGCAAAGGCTTCTTTATAAGATTCTTCAGGGGTTCCCATAAAAAGGGTAGTGGCAGCGGCTACATTTCCGAATACTCTGACACCGTTTTCATGGGCAATCTTTACAGCTTCTTTCATATTGGCACCTTCTTCAATGCTGATGCCCTTAACACCTGTTTCACACATCAAAGGGATAATCATATCTGTATTGCCGCAAATATGCAGTACAAGCGGACCATTTGTTTTAGCGGCAACATCCGATAATACAGGTACAACAAATTTTTTGAACATTCTGGGACTCATTAAGGCCGGGCCGGCAGTCGGTTCTGCCATTACATAATAATCGGCTCCATTTTCAAAGGCAAAATTAATGACATCAATCATGGCCTGCTTGGTAATTTCAAGGACCTTTTCAACATCTTTTTTTCGCTTAAAGGTCCATCTCATGAAATTTTCAGTGGATACAAGATTGGCGCCACAGGTAAAGGCGCCTTCTGATTCACCAAAAATGGCCTTTTCTCCATTGACTTCTTTTTTGAGTATTTCAAATTGTTTTTTATAGGCAGGAAATCTTCCGCGATCAAGAAAATCAGATGGATAATCCAGGCCATCCAGGCTTTCTGCATAAGGGTGTTCCTTAATACAATACTGCAGGTCAATTTGCGGAATCCCCATGCCGCAGCCAAACGCCTCGCTCATGGGTGTAATATCCCATCCCATGGCTTTGATCATTTCAAATCCCGCCAGTTCACCTGCCTGGGCCAGGGTTGCCATGGCTTGGGGGTCCGTGTCTGCAAACGGTCTTGCAGCACCACATTTTTCCATCAAATCCACCATGCCGTAGGTAGTGGTGCACCCTACAGGGGTCATATCAACTGTTTTTCCCTCTAATTGATTCATAACTCTTGTTTTTAAATCCATTATTCCCCCTGGTTTTTATTGTTAAATACGTATTGAATTATGGAATTCTTGGGGGACAGATTTTTTCGATCTGCCCCCATATTATGATATTATTTTTTAACCGGTCTAGAGCGCTAAATCTATAAGTTCGACCAGATCATAAACTTTCATTGAACTCTTGATTCTTTTGGAACCTTCATTCAGGTTGAAATGACAAAAGGGACAAATGGAAACCATATGATCTGCTCCTGTATCCAGACCTTCCTGTATCCTTAATCCGGCATTTTTTACGGCCCAGTCCCCATATCCTGTC
>JABIYQ010000612.1 GCA_018702715.1 Desulfobacula sp.
CTTTTAAGATATAGCCCGGAATCTTTGTAAGCATCATTTACAATTAGCGGCACTCCTGTCTTAACAACCTGTCCCGAGGCCATGCTATCCATGGGCAAACGAATTTCTTTTATCTTATTTTTGGTTGCATTGTCATCGTATGCCGCACCCGGGAAAAAGAATTCTTTTTTCTCATCATCCAACAGGATGACAAGAGCGCCCTGTGTATCCAACAACCGTTTGATTTCACTGCTGATATAGTCAAGCAGATCCTCAAGATCCGGGTATTTTGGAAGTGCCATACTGATCCTAAGCATTGCATCATTACTCTTAGCGATCCGCTTTTCCCTTGTAATATCCCTGAAAATGACAAGTTCTCCAGATACACCCATTTCTGATTTTGAGAAAACAGTCCCCCTTGCCAGGACATCCAGGACTCGGCCATCCTTTGATCGTCGCTTGGTTACATATCGTATTACTTTCCTCTCTTTAAAAAGTTCTTTGACCTTTTCTGATGTCTCAAGAGCAAGTCCTTGAGGAATAAACAAAGCCTTTCCACTCCTCATTTCCTCAAATGTCCATCCAAAGACTTCAGTGAATGCCGGATTTAGATATGAGATATTTCCTTTTAAAGTGAATGTTGCAACGGGATAGGGTGCAAAATCAAGAAGTGTTCTATATCTTTTTTCCGACTCCTTTAAAGAAACTTCATTTTGTTCAAAAGTTGTGACTTGTTTTTCCAGCCTCACAACCTTTTGTTTCAATTCTTCATAAGTGGCTTTTTTAACCATCATATTTCTCCAAAACTCAGAATCCGCATGCTAATTATTCTTTTCCAATCCAATTTTTAATATTCTATGTTGTCTGGATTAAATTGTATAGTTTTTTAGAAAAGTTTATCGCTGATCTTGTTTTCTGATTCGTGAAAAACTTTTTGAGTAGAGGGATCAATTATGTTTTTTTTTCATAGTTTTCTTGACAAAAATAGCTTTCCTATCCTAATCGTATAAAGCTTTGGCGGATGGCTTGCTGACTGCCGGTAAAAAAAAGATGCCCAGTTTTTCTACTAAAAGGGAAAATATGAATAATGAGCATATGAATCGGGTACTTAGTTTCAGATGGGCAATATTTGCTGCTCTGGGAGCAGCCTATATTCTTGTCTTTTTTAATCAGATGTCTGTTGCCGTAGTCGCAAAAGATATAATGAAGGATCTTGATAGTAATGCAACTATGATAGGCGTTATGGCTTCAATATATTTTTATGTCTATGCTGCTATGCAAATTCCTGCCGGACTGTTGTGTGATTCTGTAGGATCTCGGAAGACCGTGTCCTTTTCCTTGGGTATCGCAGCATTCGGGGCACTGCTTTTTGGTTTTGCCCCAACGATACAAGTTGCCATGATTGGACGTGGACTGGTTGGACTTGGAGTTTCAGCAGTTTTTATCGCCACAATGAAGATTGCAGCAGAATGGTTTGCAGTCCGTGAGTTCGCAAAAATGCAGGGCATCATCACATCATTGGGTGGCGTCGGTGTGCTGTTGGGTACTTTCGGATTGGGGTGGCTGGCAAAAGCCTTTGGCTGGCGAATCGTTTTCCAGGTTATTGGTGTATCAACCGGACTCCTTGTTTTTGTGATATGGTTTTTGGTTCGAAATTCACCAAAAGAAAAAGGCTGGCCTTCGATAGCGGAAATTGAAAATTTTAGAACCGGCCAAAAGCCCCCACAAAGCCCCGAGCCCATCTCATTAGGCCAAGGTGTTAAAATGGTGCTCAAAGAACCCAGATTTTATCCCCTTGCCCTGTGGTTTTTCTGCAATGCAGGAACATTTTTTGCTTTTGGTGGTCTATGGGCCGGTCCTTATTTTATGGATGTTTATGGATTGTCTAAGCCTCAAGTCGGGACCATTCTCAGCATGATCGCCTGGACAATGATAGTGGTAAGCCCATTCATGGCAACTCTTTCTAACAATATTTTCAAAAGCCGCAAAAATAACATGATTTTTTGCACAGCCTGTCTATCAATATTGTTCATGTTTTTGCGAATGTATCCTTCCGGACTTCCTGTCCAGGCTTTGTCTTTTATAATTATTTTTTTCACGGCAGTTTCCGCTTGCACCATGGTGGTGGCATTTACGACTCTTAAAGAACTCTATCCAATTCAAATTGCCGGCACTTCTGTTGCTATTGGAAATTTTTTTCCCTTTTTCGGGGGAGCTATTTATATGGGCATTCTCGGAAAAATCCTTGATGGTTTTGGCCGTAATTCAGATGGCGCTTATCCAGTGGATGGTTACACCATGGTTCTGACATTCCTGACTATGAGTTCAATCCTGCAGCTTATTTGTTCATTTTTTTTAAAGGAAACTTTTCCAGAGAAAGCTTTTGAAAAAGCCAAAATGGTTAAGAAAACCCAAAATTAATCAGCAGTCACACCCTATTTAAAAAGAAAAATACAATGGGGTACAACCGCTCAAATTTGGTTTTGTTTGTGCCAGAATTTATTTAAATTACTTTTTAAATGTGCTGTATCTGAAACCACACAAACATCTTCCCATTCATATGGAAATAATACTTTATAATCTCGCCTGTTGAATCGCTCACCAACAAGGACCACAATCCCTTTGTCTTTATCAGTCCTGATCACACGCCCAGCAGCTTGCATAACCCGGTTAAATCCCGGCATCTGGTATGATTTATAAAACCCGCTGTGATCCTGTTGATCATAGTAATTTTTAATTAAGTTGCGTTCAGGGCAAATCTGGGGGATGCCCGGACTTACGATAACAGCTCCGATCAATTGGTCTCCGGTAAGATCGATACCTTCTCCGAAAATACCACCCATTACAACAAAACCTGCAACTGCATCTTCTGAAGAAAAAATATCTAAAAAATCCTGTCGTTCCGGTTCTGTCATATTTGGATACTGGATCAGGATATTATTCTCAATATCATTTTTATCGATAAGTTCTATTATAGAATTCAAAAATGCATATGAAGGCAAATAGATCATATAATTGCCATTTTTCGAATTGATGACATCACAAATAAGTGCGGCAATTTTATTATAATACCGATGCCTGTCTCTATAGCTGGTTTTTATACTCTGATGAAGAAAAAGCCCGAAATTTTCTTTTGGAAAAGGGGAGGGTAAATCAATTGAATAGGGTTGTATGGTATCGTTGAATAGGATCTCCTGGTGAAAATCAATGGGGGACAATGTGGCGGAAAAAAGGATGCTCGAGCATCCCCGTTTGATCAAGTCAGAAAAAATAGGTGAAGGATCCATGCAAAACAGTCTAACAATAAGATCGTTTCCTTTAATGCTCTGAACATAAAATTTGTAATTGGTATCAAAATAACCTGCAATGTTAATAAATATATTAGCCTGGAAAAAAAAATCAAGCAGACCTCTTCGGATGTCGGAATCTTCACTGTTTCTATCAAGCCAGAGATCAGCTTTACCGGAAAATGTTCTGATTTCAGATAACAAGTCTTCGGGAATTTCATCTGATTCAAAAAAATGGTCATGATCCTCTTTACATTGCAGTTTCATTTTGATCATGAGTTTGTTGATGGCAACCAGTGATTTGGATAAATCAGGTATATCTTCCCTGATAAGTTTTTGAGTTTTTAGAACATCTGTTTTGAAAAGGGCTGCCGAATACATTGACCTTAGCCGGTCATGAAGATTGTGTGCCTCATCAATCAGGAAAGTGATCTTTTGCCTGCCATGATCAAAATACCTTTTTAGATACACCCGTGGATCAAAACAATAATTTAAATCACAGATAATGACATCACAAATTAAAGAGATATCTAAAGAAAGTTCAAATGGGCATAATTCATACTTTTGTGCCAGGGTTTCCACAAGAACCTGATCAAAGGTATCATACACACTGATATCAGACATGGCCTTGGAGAGTTTACCATAGTAGTTCAAAGCATACTGACATGTTTCCATGTCACAGGAATCGTCTGAAGTAAAACAGATCTTTTGCTTGGCAGTAAGCACAATAGATTTCAATTTAAGCCCAACGGCCTTAAGATCTTCCAATGCCTTTAGAGCCACTGTCCGGCCGATTGTTTTTGCTGTCAGATAAAATATTTTGTCAATGTATCCCAGACCCAGTGATTTTATGGTTGGAAACAAAGTGGCAATGGTTTTACCTGTACCAGTGGGTGCTCTTGCAAAAAGTATTTTTTTATTTTTAACAATTTTATAAACACTTTCCGCTAGCTGTCGTTGACTCTTTCTAAAGTGTTCATAGGGAAACACAATGTCATTAATCGAGTCATTGCGAACCTTTTGCCAGTTGATTTGATCCAAAAGGATCTGAATATACTTTTTAACAAAGGAGTCAAAAAAATTTTTTAATTCGGCTGCAGTATATTGGGCTTTGTTTTCTGCACTGGTCTGTGTCCCGATCCTGACATATGTCAGTTGTAGAAAAACTGAATCAAGGTTCCTTTGTTGGGCAATCATGTGCCCGTAGCATTTAAGCTGAGCCATATGCAGAGGTGAAGGATTATCAGCCATCATCCCTGCCTGTTGTTGACAAGTTTTAATCTCTTCAATTGTAATAAAGTCTTCAGATTCAAATATGCCGTCAATCCGGCCAAAAATTTTAAGATCAAACTTAATATTGTCTAAATGAATAGAAACCGGAACTTCTTTTTTATAACACTCCGGGCGAAGGCCTTGAATCCGTGTATGTTCACGAATACCATCAAGGGCACGGGTCCGACTTAAATAGCCACTGCCAAGGCTGCCTTGCTTGAGACAGACACCAATAAGGTCTCTGACTGATATTTTATATGTTCTTTTTATAGCCAAGGTAATCATAAAGAAACATATTTATCTCAAGAATTCAAACTATTCCGGGATTGATCCACAATTACGAGGTTTCTGCCTTATTTTCTCCATAAGAATACGTGCCTTATCCATAGAGGTCTGAGGTAAAAGTATGATGAATTCTTCACCTGTGAGTTCCCAACTGGCCGCATCCGGCTGCAACAGAACGGCCCCGGCTCCAGCGCTTTATTACCATTATTCCCTTTGCCGATAAAAGATCGGCAAAATTATACATTTCATCATCGCAGGGGTTCTCATAGTCAAGCCCTATGATTTTATTGTAGGCGATCAGGTTGAGTCTGACAGGCAAAGGATGTATATAATCGGCCAGCATTGCCGCATGGGAAGGGGAATCATTGAGGCCTTTGATTAAAATATATTCAAATAAAAATATCCCCCGTTTGGGCAGGGAAAAATCCTTCAGGCTTTTTTTCAGTGCTGCAAGGGGAAAGACATTATTAATAGGCATGAGGCTTGATCGAATCTTGTCATCAGGTGCATTAATGGAAATGGCCAGGCGAAGACCCGGCATCTTCATTTTGGCCAGTCGTTCAATGCCCGGGACAAAACCCGCTGTGGACAGGGTCATATGGCGCAGGGCAATATCAAAACCCTGCTGCTGATTCATTACCTGGATGGCCCCCATGACATTATCAAAATTATCAAGGGGTTCTCCCATACCCATGAAAACGATGTTTTTAATATCCTTTTTCAAATAGTGTCGGCCATTGTAAACTTGTCCTGTAATTTCGGAAATGCTTAGGTTCCGCTTAAACCCCATACGGCCGGTTTCACAGAATTTGCATCCCATTTTACACCCAACCTGGCTGGATATGCAAAGGGTATTATGCCGGGTCATGGGAATAACAACAGATTCGATTTCCAGGCCATCTGACAATCGGGTGATGAACTTGGTCAGCTCTCCTTCATCAAAGGTGTTCACCACAACACCTGGATTTACTGATACCTTTCCTTTAAGGGTTCTGGCAAACCTCGGAGAATCCAGGAATTCCGGGCTGGTGAGAAAATTAAGATTTCCTTGTTTGAAAATATCCCTGAACAGGGCCTGGGCATGGAATCGGCCCTTTCCAAAATCCTTATCAAATGTCCGGGTCAGTCGCTCCAATGTGAATTCTAAAATATCTATCATCATTTCCCTATTATTGATGCTGTTTTTTCAGGCCATGGAATACCAGATATGACCCAAAATTTCCATTAAATAATCAGGATTCAGCCAAGGCCTTGATGATTTAAGTAAAACTGATGCTCGGTGTATTCTGTTATGTTTTAGATGGTAATGATTTAATAAATTCCATACAAATATTCACCCAAAAGTTTAAGTCTTCATCTTCAGCTATTCCATCAGGTTCTACATAGATCATCCCTTTCATCGATCTGCCGGTAAAATCCATTTTTTGAACATGCTTTTTTAAAAGACATTTTTCATATTTTTCCGCCCCTATACGGGCCATAAGCTTTTCACCCACAATCCCACAACACATATGTTTAGAAACCATGAAACAAAGACCACCAAACATTTTTTTTTCTTCAACTTCTTTTTGATCCTGAAATATATCCCGCAATCTCTGTGCAAGTCCTTCATCATATGCCATATTTTCCATTTCCTTTTGCAGCAGATTATTAAAGCCCATGGGTTGCCGGGCAAAACAAATTCAACTGCATGCCCGGAGCGTTTCCAGGTCTTTTACTAAAACCAAACTTCTTGTAGAAATTTGATTTGTCTGATGCCGCAAATAACCATAAGACCCGGATGTTGGATTTTCTACACCTTTGAATTAATTTTTCTAATATTATCGTTCCAATTCCTTGTTTTTGATTTAAAGGATCGATTATCATGTCACATATAAAAGCATATAAAATCCCGTCTGATACGATTCTGCCAAAACCAATAAGCTTTTTATTCTGACCATATGCAGATAAAGAATACCAGCTATTTGATATTGCTTTGTAAAGCACTCTTTCATCGGCTTTATAATCGTCATTCCAACCAGTGGATTGAAAAAGGGTATAGTATTCACTCGATTCTGGAAGTGTTTCTTTAAATTCTATATTCATAATGTATCTTTTTTATCAGCAAGTTTAAAACATGCTGCGATTAGCAGTCGCAGATTTCTTTCACACGGCCCACTTGACCATCCATAAGGCGTACTTTAATTCCATGAGGATGCTTGGGAGAATTTGTAAGAATATCTTTAACTTCTCCCTTTGTGAGTCTGCCACTTCGTTGATCCTGTTTTAATACGATTTTTACCATTGATCCTGTTTTTATATTTGATCGTGTTCTACCGTCCACTCTAAACTCCTTAAAATTGGGTTTTACTAATAAATTTTGATATAAGTTCAACTGCATACCTGGAGCATTTCCAGGTCTTTATTCATCCTTTGCATCCTGTATTTCGTGCATGTTTTTTTGTATAGGGATATTCCCGGCAGACCATTGGCTTGACAGCATGATTGGTGCAGTAAAACATTCCCGTACCTGGTTTTTGGCCAAGAAACGGGCATGATTCTGCCGACCGGCCTGTCTGTGGGTCAATCCAGGCCCTGTATCTGACTTTCCCATTATTCAATTGCTCCTTTTTTACCCAGGACAGGATATCCTTTCGCCCAAGGCTTTCCCATAACTGCCAGTCTTCCCGGGTACATGCATTTTCCAGCCTGCGGCAGCAATTTGCGCATCGTTTGCAGACAAACCCGTTCATCTGGTTTTCAATCCATACCCCGGATTCTCCCTCAAGCTCACCCGGTCTGGCAGGTGTTTCAAAAACCAAGGAGCATATTTGAGCCATACCTGCCGCATCTCTTTGGAATGTTTCTAAAACATGAATCAAATAAAAGCCCAAAGCCTCGTCATTCACCGATTCAAATGACTGGTCATTATTCCGGCGAATCCAGGCCCTTTTTGACCCATTGCGAATGCTGGTTTTAAAGTCGTTGCCCAGAATCAGGGCACTGATTTTATAAAACAGATCAGGCTGGGGACCATATTGCCCGAAATCTGCTGCAATAGAATCAATGGCCTGGGCCTGCGTTAAAAATGTTTGTAAATCATTTAACTTCAAACTTTTTGTTATTATCCTTCACCATTATGACTACATTTCCCTTTTTGTGTCCTTTTTCAACATATTGGAAAGCCTCGGATATCTTTTCCAGCGGATAGCACCTGTCTATGACCGGTTTCAGCTTTCTAGCCTCAAGAAGCGTTTTGAAAAATTCCAGATCCTCAACTCTTTCACGGGCTACCCCGCCCTTAACTTTCTTATCGCCTGTCATTGAGGTCCATAGTATTTGGGCAAGCTCTTTCAGATCCATTATCACAGGAAGAAAAACACCTTTTTGCTTCAGTGATTTTCTAGAGCGTGAAAACGAAGTTTTGCCTACCGTATCAAGAATGAGGTCATAGGTTTTACCGTTTCGGGTATAATCCTCTTTAGTGTAATCAATGAGTTTATCAGCTCCAAGGGATTTCACTAATTCTAAATTCGTGGTGCTGCATACCCCGGTAACTTTAGCACCAAAGTATTTTGCAAGTTGTACGGCATAGGTTCCTATTGCTCCTGAAGCACCATAAATAAGTATTTTATGTCCGGCCTTTATATTTCCCTTGTCTCGAAGATAAAATAACGCAGTACTCGCCCCCAAAAAAATTGGGGCTGCTTCCTCCCAGGTAATGTTAGGCGGCTTTATCGTCAACACTCCTTTTTCCGGCACGCATGTATACTCTGCATGGGCACCAAAAGTTGTACCCGGTGTTCCAAAGACCTGGTCGCCTTCTTTAAATCGCTTAACATTTTTGCCAATTGCCTCAATTTCTCCGGCCAGATCAATCCCCAGTATATTTATTCTTGGTCTGAATACACCAAACATGAATAGTCGTGCAGGGATCTGGAATATTCCAGGGACAAATGTGAAATTGCGAACGTTGCAGTCTGTAGATGTTACACTTGCTGCGTGTATTTTTATCAATACTTCATTATCCTTGGGAAAAGGTTTGTCTATCTCTTTGAGCTGGAGTTCATCCGGTGGTCCGAATTTTGTGTGTATAACAGCTTTCATAAGGATTCCTTAAAATTCTTAAATTTTCTCATTTCTCCCTGCAAAACTATTCCATAGCATTCCCATGAGCCCCATACCCGGCTCATATTCTTTCCCATTTAAAAATAATTTTTCCACCTTTAAGGAACGAAGTTCTTTTGGCGCAAGTTTTAAGGGATCCTGGTTTAAAATTACCATGTCTGC
>JABIYQ010000290.1 GCA_018702715.1 Desulfobacula sp.
TTGTCACATCCGGCAATATTTTTATGTTATCATTTTGTTTTATCATCAGGCGCATTTTCTTGAATTCAACAAGGGCTCGAATATTATTTAGCAAACGTATTGTCGTCAGGACTGAAAAGCAATGCCAGAGACCTGACTACACCCAGGCATAACAATAAGATGCCGAATCCAATCAGCGTATTACCCCCCATCTTTTCATGGGCATACAGTTGAATGATCAATTCCCGTACAATAAAAATAATGGCCGGATCAATCATGCTGTGAAGCCGAATCCGTTTTGCTTTAAAATATTCTATAAAACCGCGGAAGAGTTCAATCATTACCAAAAAACTGAGGATATCTGTAATCGCATTGGATAAATTATTGCCGATCAAATCTCCGTTGAAAAATGTTTTAATTGAATAGAGATTTTTGCCGAGATTGAGTACCAAAATAATGATAATGTAAATAATCAAAATATTAATGATGTATCGAATAACGTTGTCAAATATAAGGGGAATACTGACTTGATTTGTTCGTTGCATTTTTTTCCTTTAAATGTAAATTTTCTAGTTTTTTACCAGAACACATATTAACCCATTGCCATTTGTGGTGTATTAAGATTGTATTTGTTTTCGTTAAAATTTATCGCCATTCATCTTCGGGAACAATCCTGCCCGGATCTTTATTGTTTAAAGATCATTTAGCACGAGATGTTCACTAAATATTATAATAAAGAACAAATTCATGGTTGTAAATATAGGGGGTATTTGAACTAGGCGTCGGATCACAAAACATTAACGGGAATAACATTCGTTTCTAATATGAAACGGTTATCTTTTCAATTAAAGATCCATAACCGTTTATTTTAAAAAGAAAGGAGAAAAAAAATGAATAAAACCCTGCTGGTCATCATTGACGGCTTGACAGGTGCCGCCATTGAAAAGACCACCACCCCTACCCTGGATTATCTGATCCAAAAAGGCGCATTTGCGCCCGGGATTAAAACGGTGACACCCTCCATCACACTGCCCTCCCATTTTTCCATCTTCACCTCCCTTGCCCCCTATTCCCACGGGGTGTTGACCAATACAGCCCTGCCCAATATGTCTGCTACCGCCCAGAGCCTGTTCGGCCACGTCAAAAATAATGGGGGCACGGTCTCTTCTTTTTACAGTTGGGAACATTTGAGAAACCTGGCCCTTCCCGGAACAATGGATCACTCGTTTTTACTTCGTCTGAGGCAAAAACAGGATCTCATTGAGCTGGCAGGCATTGCCGCCTGTCACATCCTTCACCAAACACCTGATTTCTGTTTTGTTTATTTTGAATGGACAGATATCATCGGTCATCGCTTTGGATGGATGTCCCCGGAATATTTAGGGGCAGTAAAAATGGTGGATCGTGCACTGGGATTAATTGTTGAGGGTATTGTCCGGGAAGGCAACTATCACCTGATTGTAACCAGTGACCATGGGGGAAAGGGAAAGAGTCATCTGGAGGATTCCTCCGAAATTACCCAGGTTCCTTTGATTGCATTTGGGCCGGATATTCGTGAAAATTTCCGAATTGAAGGGGAGGTTTCGCTATTGGACATCGCACCGACCATTGCCGCCCTGTTGAACATCCCCCCCCATTTCGCCTGGGAGGGAAAGGGACTGGCTCAGATGATGGAAAAAAAACCATACCTGGGGGATTTGAGACAGGCTTCTTGAAAAGGGAATAGCCTGTAATTATGGAGAATTTTAGTCTTTTCTCGAAAAGATAGGTTAACCTTAACTTCGGAGTTTTACATGAAAAAAACCTTTGTTCTCGACACCAATGTCATCCTTCATGACAGTACCTGCATTTACCAGTTTGGAAATCACGATATCATCATTCCGATTACCGTAATCGAGGAATTGGACCGGTTCAAGAAAGGAAACCGTGTCATCAATTGCAATGCAAGGGATTTTTTAAGATCTCTGGATGCATTGTCCAGTGAAAAAGTCTTGAACGGCGGCACACGGATCGGTCCGGGGCAGGGCAAGATTTCCATCTGCCTTGGATTTAAACTCAATGATATCATCCAACAGAATTTTAAGGAATTGACTTCCGACGTCTGGATTTTAAATACAGTCCTTTCCATCACCCGGAAATACAAGTCCAAAAAGCTTATTCTCGTGACCAAGGATGTGAATCTGCGGTTAAAGGCAAAATCCATTGGTTTGGAAACAGAAAACTATACGTCGAATTTTGTTGAGAATCCGTCTGACATCTATGGCGGTATTCAAACGGTTGAAAATGTTGACGGACAATTATTTGAGTCTGTTTATGCAAAACCTTATGCCATTGAGCCCAAGGCGCTTGTTCCGGGCAAACCACTGCTTGCCAATGAAAATATCATATTAAAAAATGGCTCCAGATCTGCTCTTGCCGTATATGATAAAAAAAATGAAACCATCCAGAGGGTGATGCCAAGGACCTGCCATGGCATCACCCCCAGGAACGCTGAACAGATTTTTGCATTAAATGCCATGTTGAATCCTGAAATTCCCCTGGTCACAATTTCCGGGAAAGCAGGGACGGGGAAAACCCTCCTTGCCCTGGCTGCGGCACTTGAAAGCAAGCGGTTTTATCACCAGATTTTTGTCACACGCCCGGTGGTTCCCTTGAGCAACAAAGATCTGGGGTATCTGCCAGGTGACATTAATTCAAAACTTGATCCTTACATGCAACCCTTATACGACAATATGTCGGTTATCGAAGATGGCCAGCCTGGAGCGGGAGCCCAGTCGGGGAAGCTTCGGAAACTGGTAGAAGATGGAAAGATTGTTATCACACCGATTTCCTTTATTCGGGGACGCAGTATTGTCAAGGTTTTTTTTATTGTGGATGAGGCGCAGAACCTTACCCCCCATGAAGTTAAAACCATTATCACCAGGGCCGGTCAAGGTACAAAAATAGTCTTTACCGGAGATATTTTTCAGATTGATCATCCCTACCTTGATTCCCAGACCAACGGTCTTGCCTTTATAATTGAAAAAATGAAAGGAGAATCATTATATGCACACATCAACCTGGAAAAAGGGGAACGATCGGATCTGGCTGAACTGGCGTCTAAAATTTTGTAGAACGAAGGGTCTTGCTAAAAAAAAAGTTTATGTGAAATTTAAATTACACCCAGAAACAGTGCCAGAGCGCCGAGCAGAGAGTGGGAAAGTGCGATTCCCCAGATATTAGGCCATTTTATGAAAATGATTCCCCATGCCAGTCCGCTTATAAAAGCAATCAGCAGTAATGGCGGGTGTCTGTAAATGATATGAAGAAAACAAAAGGAAAGAGAAGATGCCCATAAAAAGGATCTGTTGGGGAGGAAGTGAATCCGTTTTATTTCCGCAAACAGCATCCCTCTGAAAACGACTTCCTGAACAGGTCCCAGAAAAAATATATAGAAAACATATAAACCTGGGAAAGAGTTTTGGGATTGTGGCCTTAAAATTCCGGCTTTGTAGGTTATGTACAAACCGATTGCACCGGCCACACAAAACAGACAGTTCCAGCCCAGAGAAGGATTTATATTGTCGGTTCGGAAGCCCAGTTCACGAAGACTGTAACGCCTTAGAAAACAATAATAAACAAACCCTGCCATAACAAAAAAAAGGGCATGGAATCGATATTCAAAGGGAATGATTTCCAGCCAGATCATCGCTGCCGGTACATGGAGCAAGATAAGCAATAAAATCAGCGGGGTGAACACCCCCAGATGAAATCCATATCGATCCTTTCCGTTATATCTGAGTGCTTGTGCAGCTCCAGGAATTGAAATTGGATTTAAGGTAATCTGCTTTTGGTGCATTTGTTGTTCTGATCCCATTATATTGAGATCGCCTGCATTAAACTAAAGGATTAAAAAATGAACAAAGTCGAACATATTTTTAATAAAATCAAAATAATTTTCTCACTTAAAAGTGATAGAGAAGGATCAAATATCTATAAACAAAAGTTTCATGGAAAAGAGACAATGGCACATAAAACAATTATTACCCAGTGGATTCACCCGGAAATCATCGATTTTTTATCCGCATACACCCATGTTGTCGCCAATCAGACCAGAGAACCAATGACCCGGGCCAGGCTTTTGGAATTGGCCCAGGATGCCCAGGCCATTATGGTTTTCATGCCGGATTGCATTGATGACACATTTTTAAATGAGTGCCCAAACCTGAAAATTGTCAGTGCTGCTTTGAAGGGATATGATAATTTTGATGTGGCGGCCTGCACGAATCGGGGCATCTGGTTCACTATGGTACCGAACTTGCTGACAATTCCAACGGCAGAGCTGGCTGTGGGGCTTTTGGTCACTGTTTCGCGCAATATAATACCGGGCCATGCACTTGTAAAAAGCGGCCGGTTTAAAGGGTGGCGACCCGCTCTTTACGGCAGGGGGCTTGCCGATTCCACAGTGGGAATTATCGGATTTGGAAAGGTTGGAAAAGCCATTGCAACCAGGCTGTGTGGATTCGGCCCCACCATGATCTGTTGTGATTCCCAGGTCGATGCCGCTCTGGAATATCCGGGAATGGGGATTGAACCAGTGGATTTGAACACCTTATTGTCCCGAAGTGATTTTATCATTGTGACCACCCCATTAGTAGAGGGAACCCAGCATCTGATCAACAGGGATCGCCTGGGATTTGTCAAAAAAAGTGCCTATCTCATCAACATCGGTCGGGGATCCTGTGTGGATGAGTCCGCTGTCGCACATGCGCTTGAAAACGATCAATTGACAGGATATGCCGCTGATGTATTTGAATTTGAAGACTGGGCACGGCCCGATAGACCCATTGGTATTGATTCCAGACTGCTGGCATCTGAAAAGACTGTTTTTACACCCCACCTTGGATCAGCGGTTGACCGCATCAGATACCAGATTGCCATGCAGGCGGCTTTGAATATAAA
>JABIYQ010000491.1 GCA_018702715.1 Desulfobacula sp.
CAAGAGATGACAGGTTTAAAAGTTGGCCTGTCCGGCCGGCACACATTTTTAAAAATAGCTGAAACTGTCCAAGATTTGATATGTTTTTTATGGTTCTCACATCCCGTTCAATATAGGTTTGCACATAGCCGGGATAAAACTCATGTGGCTGGAGGTTCATCTTATACAGCCTTGGATAAAATCCATTAAAAAGGTATTCTTCATAATGTTCAAACCTCTTAAGGGCATGGATTTCATTCAGGGAAAACGGAAGCAATCTTAAAACAGCAGTTCTGCCGGCAAGGGACTGGGTGATTTTTTCAAATAAAAGGAAATCACTGGACCCTGTGAGAATAAACTGGCCGGGTTCATCTGTTTTATCAATCATGGTTTGAATATATGAAAAAAGATGGGGTGCTTTTTGAGCTTCATCAATCAGTGCGCTTGGATATGTTTGTAAAAATCCCCTGGGATCCTGGCTGGCAAACATCTGCATATCCGGATCTTCACATGAAATATACGGTTTTTCAGGAAATGCATGCTGAACAAGGGTTGATTTCCCGGATTGCCTGGGGCCGGTTAACGTATTTTTGGACAGATTGAAACTTAAAAATTCAATTTGTCCAGATCGGTGTCAGGCCTGCCTTTTTGATGTTATTGGGGAAAAAGCAAACGGGATTTGATTTTTTTATTTGCAGTGGTATAGTGTGGATTATACTCGACATAATTTTTTTATATCAGTATTATTAATAATACGATAATACACTATAATTGCGGTAAATATGCCATGGCAAGAAAACCTCGTATCCATTACCCTGGTGCTGTGTATCATGTCATGCTCAGGGGGAATGCAAAACAGGCTGTTTTCCAGGGGTCTGAAGAATACAGCAGTTTTGAAGATATACTGGCCCAGGGAATGGACCAGTATGAGCTAGTGCTTCACGCTTACTGCTGGATGAAAAACCATGTCCATATGGCCTTGCAGGTTACAGAACAGCCACTTTCTAAATTGATGCAGAATCTTTCCCAGCGATATACTCACTGGTTCAATAAGAGATATGACAGGGTCGGGCATTTGTTCCAGGGCAGATATAAGGCCATTCTTGTCCAGAAAGACGGCTATATGGCAGAGTTGATTCGCTATATCCATCTCAATCCAGTGCGGGCGCAAATCGTAAAGTATCCCGAGCAATACCCTTTGAGTAGCCATAATGCCTATGCCGGACGGATCAAAGTCCCTGAATGGCTGAAGATTGAGATGGGTCTGTCTCAGTTCGGCAGGACCGAATCCGATGCTCGGGCTTCCTATCTGCATTTTATGGGTCAGACAACGAACAAGGAGGTTTTAAACCAGCTTCGCATAGGCAGCAGCCGTGAAAACCGGATATTGGGCAGTAATGATTTTATCCTGGATGTGCTGCGGAAGAATTATGAAAAAGCTTTTGTCGATATCACCATGGAAAGGCTTTTTGATATTGTGGCAGGGATTTATGATGTCCTCCCCCAGGAGATCAGCAGTGCTGGCCGCCGGCGGCACGTGGTTGAGGCAAGAGCCATGGCAGTAATGGCTGGAATGGACTGCTGCGGTTTTCTGCTGACCGATTTGGCCCGATATGTTAATCGGGAGATGTCCTCATTGGGCCGGCAGGTAAAAAGAGTCAGAATCAGGATGAAAAGATCTCTGTCTATGCGCACAAAGATGAATATGATTACAGCTCAAATAACGTCAAAAAGGCAGGCCTGACCCCACTAAGTTTTAAAGCAAGGAGATTCCTGATGAAAGCAACAGTGGTTGATTTAAGATATAAGATGAATGATGTGCTTAAAGCACTCGATAGAAATGAACAAGTAACGGTTCTCTATCGTGGTAAAATCAAAGGAATTCTTATGCCTGCTGAAAAACAGATTACTCATTTGAAGATTTCTGAGCATCCTTTTTTTGGTATGCTTGCCTCAAGCACTAGCAGATCTGTTTTGGATGAATTGGATACATTAAGGGGTTCCAGGTACAATGATATTTGATACTGATATTTTTATATGGGCGCAAAGAGGCAATGAAAAAGCAGCAGCGCTGATGCAAAAAACCCAGGAGAAATATCTTTCCATCCAGACCTACATGGAACTTTTACAATGTGCTAAAAATAAAATTCAGCATAAACATGTAAAGGACTTTTTAAGCTCTTTTGGGTTTATTGTTCTCCCTTTGACTGAAAATATCGGGAATAGCAGGGTCTGACCCTGATAAGCTATTGTTTTTATATGGAATGTTGCTTGAAATATGGGTCAAAATGGTCTTAGGGTGTGCTTTTTGTGGGTAAAAAGGGGCTTTTAAGGTTTTAAGATTTAAGTTTTAGGGTGAATGGTGAATGAAAAGCATGAGTTTAATATCTTTGACTACAACAAATAGTTTTGGTATCCTATGGGCAATCGTCAACGTGAAAGATGGAGAGAAACATGCAACTTCTCACAGAAAAAAAACACAAAGAGCTGATAAAAGCATCATTATTAGAGATAATGACTGAAAATAAAGAATTCTTTAAAGAAATTTTTTTAGAGATTATTGAAGATGCAGGTATGGTGAATGCTATTCAAGAGGGCCGAATTAATAAGTTTGTGGATGAAAAGAATATTATGGCTATTTTAGAAGGTTAAGCGTGCAAATAAAGTACGAAGCCAAATTTGAAAAAGATTTAAAAAAAATTCAAGACACCAATCTTTTAAAGCGTTTAAAAAAACTTATTCATACTATTCAAAAATCTAACTCTACGATTGATATTCCTCATATAAAAAAACTTAAAGGCCACGATTCTTTTTATAGGATCAAAATAGGCGATTATAGAATCGGCTTTGAACTGCTTAATGAAGAATTAATTCTAACCAGAATCCTCCATAGAAAAAAAATTTATCGCTATTTCCCTTAATTAGCAGAATGAATAACATGGGGTCAGGCTTTCTTTATTGTGGTTATTTGGGGTAAAGTATTAAACCTCTTTGGGCAAGATATTTTTATCTTTCAGATCAACAGTTGACAGTTTAATGAAAATTGATATCATTAACAAAAAGGTTAAAAATAATTTTTATAAGGTTTGTTATCAGATAAACAAAGATAATTAAGGAATGGATGATACATGCCTAAATAATCGAGCATCAATTAAAGTTAATGGAGGTTTGGAATGACTACTTCAGTGATTAAAATAGAGGTGCCAAATGCAAACGACGTTATAGTCACAGATGATAGCCTTATAATAGAACTTGATGATGGACGGACTGTCTCTGTACCAACAGCGTGGTATCCAAGGTTGTTGAACGCATCCAAAAAAGAGAGAGAGAACTGGAGATTATTGGGAAAAGGGTGTGGAATACATTGGGAATCTCTTGATGAAGATATAAGTGTAGAAGGGATTCTTACAGGCCAACCTTCAGGTGAAAGCCAAGCTTCTTTTAAAAAGTGGATTGAATCGAGAATCGAGAAATAAGGTAGCAAGGTAGGGTCAGGCCTGCATAGTTGGCTTTAGTCGGAAATAAAAACCCTGGTCCTCAGGGCCAAGATATTCACTGCCTGAAATTAGAATAATGGAGAAGGAGGTTTAAATATGGTTGAAGAAGTTTCTATGAAAAATACTAAAAAAGAAATGCTGGAAATCATCAATACCTTGCAGCTTCAAATCAAGGAAAAGGCAAAGACAAAATTAGATCCTGAAAAGATCAAGAAAGAAACAAAAAATATCGAAACCCTGCAAAAAGCTGAGCAGGCTGCTTCCTCAGATCTAAGCACTCAGATACATAACCTCAAAATTTCCATAAACAAGGAACTTTCAGCACTTTCTGATAAAATTGAGGCTGAAGCTGAAAAACATGAAAATCTTAACCAGGCAATTAAACTGAAACAGGATGAACTTAATGAAATTTATGGAATTGAAAAACAGGCTGCCAATTTAGCTGCCATAATAGAAGCACAAAACTATGCAAAAGAAAAATTTGAAGCTGAAATGGCACAAAATCGTGAAAACCTCACCAATGAACTTGATGAGAACCGTATCAAACAGGAAAACAACCTGTCAGAAATTCGTGAAAAACTTGAAACCCAGATATCAGAAACTAAATTAAAATGGGAAAAAGAGAAAAAAGAATACTTAGAGGCTTTGGCTGAGGAAAAGGCTAAAACTAAAAACCAAAGAATTCGTGAAAATGAAGAATATGAATATCAGATGAAAAGGACTCAAGAAATTGAAAAGAATAAATTCTCAGACGAGATGGATATTATTGATAAGGAGATAAAACAGAAAAAAGTTGATTTTGAAAAATTTCAGCAATCAAAGACCATTGAGCTGGATGAAAGAGAAAAACGTGTGGCTGAACAAGAACAAAAAATGGAACAATTACAGGATAAAGTGGATTCTTTTTCTGGAGAGCTTGAGAAAGCTGTAAATTCATCTGTAAAAGAAGCCCAAAAGCATATTACAGACCACTTTAAACAGGAAGAAGCTCTTCTGGTCAAAGGTTTTGAAGGAGAAAAGAATGTTCTAAAAACCAAAATTACTGCTTTGGAATCACTTACCAAAGATCAGGGCAAACAGATAGAAAAACTCAACAACCAGCAGGAGAAAGCATATAAGCAGGTCCAGGAGATTGCCGGCAAAGCAGTTGCCGGGGCTACAGAACGTCCCCAGAATATAACTGTTAGAACGGCAGAAAATGACAAAAATAGTTGATGGATATCAGAGATCTGATTCCATAATTTTCTTGACATTTTGTAGTTTGCGCCTTACCATCGAGTAAGATATCAACACTAAGTAAGGAGGGTGTATTATGGCATTAGCAACTCTCACGACAAAAGGCCAGGTTACAATTCCAAAAGCAATAAGAGATTCTCTTAAAATACAAAGCGGTGACAAGATTGAAATCATTGTTACAGAAAAAAAAAGAGAAGCCGTAATCAGGCCAATATCTAAAAAAGTAGATGACATTTTTTGCAAATTATATAAACCCGGAAGAAGTGCTGTATCTCCTGAAGCCATGGACGATGCGATTATAAATCGAATAAAAGATCGATTTAAATGAAAGCAATTGATACAAATATTTTGATTCGGTTTTTAACGGGCGATGACGAACTGCAATCAAAAAAAGTCTATTCGATTTTCAAAATCGCTGAATCAGAAAAAAAAGAGCTGTTTGTACCTTTACCGGTAGTTTTGGAAGTTTTATGGGTCTTGGAATCTGTTTATGAAATTTCGAGGACCAAAATTTTAGAATCTATAAGTGACCTTTTATTGATGCCCATTTTGAAATTTGACCAGCAGCCCGCAGTACAGCAATTCGTGCATTCCGCACAAGGGAATAAATACGATCTTTCTGATCTGTTAATTGCACATTCTGCTAAAATAAATGGCTGCGAGTCTGTTATTACGTTTGATAAGAAAGCCTCAGGATTTAAGCTGTTTGAACTTTTAGATTAAAATCTGTGAAAAACCTGGGGTCAGGCCTGCATAGTTGGCTTTAGAGAGGGTAAAGTATTGAGAATTAAAACTCCAAAGCCCATGCAATAGACAAATAATATTAAAAGGATGTGAAATTATTCCCCTGACTGAAAGATACAATATCTAAAGAATTTTAACTTACCTCGCATTCTAACCCGCCATTCCTGTTTTCCTTAATCCATCCATAAAATTATAGACGTTCGTAAGATATAGAAACCTAAAAAAAACTGTAGTCCAAGAACCCCAAATGCCTTTGAATAAAGCACTCTTTTGCCCGATTGCTGGGGAATATGATCGAAATATTCAATATATTCATCTGGTTACAATTTTCATCTTCCTTGCATTAAAAGCAAATATCATATTTTTCAAAGGTCTCCCTGTCTTTGGCTGAGGTATCAAGCATTGTTGCTCGATAAAGCCAACAATGCAGGCCTGACCCCGTGACCCCGTAAAGGAGGAGGTATGAGCGGTGACTAGAAAAACGCGTATCCACTACCCCGGCGCATTTTACCATGTTATGCTTCGTGGAAATGCCAAACAGACCATTTTTCATGGCAAGGATGATATCAAGCGGTTTGAGGAGATTCTCAGCCAGGGGCTGGGAAAATATAATCTGCGATTGTATGCCTACTGCTGGATGAAAAATCATGTGCACATGGCACTTCAGGTGTCAGACATTCCGCTGGCTAAAATGATGCAGAGCCTTTCACAGCGTTATACTGGCTGGTTTAATCATCAGTATGATCGCATTGGGCATCTTTTCCAGGGGCGTTACAAGGCTATCCTGGTTGATCGAGACGGATATCTTCTTGAACTCATCAGATATATTCACCTCAATCCTGTGCGTGCCGAGTTGGTGACAGATCCCATAGAATATTCCGAAAGCAGTCACGGTGCTTATCTTGATCCGGAGAAATCCTCCCGGTGGCTATCCATTGACCCGGCGTTTAAATTGTTCGGACAGACACAAGAGGCGGCACAGGCAAAGTATCTTTATTTCATGGGTCAGCCTTTAGAAAAAGAACATTTGGAATTGCTGCGAAAAGGTAGTGCTGAAGGGCGTATACTTGGGGATGATGATTTTGTCCAAAAGGCCCTTAAACAGGCCGGAGCTACAGTTGTGAAGCCTGTATCAGACATAGGCCTTGATACCCTGACTGTTCTGGTGGCTGAAAAATATAATATTTCCCCCCAGGATATAATCAGCAAAAGCAGGGGCAGATCTGCTGTTGAGGCCCGTGCTGTCATTGCATTGCTTGCTGTTGAAGGCACTCGGCATACCCTAAAAGATGTTGCCCGATATATGGAACGGGAAACATCGACCATGAGTAAACTGGTTAACAAACTGCGGGATAAAAAAGCAAAGTTTTCGGTGCTGCGAGAGAAAATAAAGCGATTGACTGAGGAAATAGTCGGGGTCAGGCCTGCATAGTTGGTTTTATTGAGATCGATAAAGCCAACTATGCAGGCCTGACCCCAAACTACCACTTGAAAAAATGGCAGCTGATTATTATAATGAGGAATCTAAAATAAAATAATGATCACGATAAATTAATAGATAAGGCAGAGCACAATGAACATTATTGATAAACAATATATTGTTGACGAAAACAATAAAAAGATAGCCGTTCAGATAGGTATTGAGACTTTTGAAAAAATTGAACAAATACTTGAAGACTACGCATTGTTCAATTTGATGAAAGGGAATAGCGATTCCGATCTTTTAGAATTAAACGGTGCACTAAAATACTATGATAAATGAAAAACTTGGGGTCAGGCCTGCATAGTTGGCTTTAGAGAGGGTAAAGTATTGAAAATTAAAACTCCAAAGTCCATGCAATAGACAAATAATATTAAAAGGTTGTGAAATTATTCCCCTGGCTGAAAGATACAATATCTAAAGAATTTTAACTTACCTCGCATTCTAACCCGCCATTCCTGTTTTCCTTAATTCATCCATAAAATTATAGACATTCGTAAGATATAAAAACCCCGCTGTCTTTGGGGTGTCAAGCATTGTTGCCCGATAAAGCCAACTATGCAGGCCTGACCCTATTTCTCATGGTTATTAAAAGACACCCATAAAACAATACTTAAAGATTGTTAAATGCCCTGTTATATGATATATTTTATATCTATAAAAAATAAAAATTAAGGGTGTGGTTACAAAAATGCATAGACAACAATTACAATTTCTTCATGACTGGCTGTATGATAACAACCGTAAGCCGCTAATTATTCGTGGCGCCCGGCAGGTGGGTAAATCTACATTAGTAGAGTTGTTTGCAAGGGAATGTAAAAAAACATTGCTCAATGTGAATTTGGAACGTCATCCTGATTTATCACAAATGTTTTCTGATCAAGACCCTGCACAGGTTATTCAGCAGATTGAATTTCTGCCGAACATGGGGGACATCAATAAGGACGCTCTCTTGTTTCTTGATGAAATCCAGGCTGTCCCAGAGGCGATTCCAATGTTGCGGTATTTTTATGAGGATAGACCGGATCTCCCGGTTGTCAGTGCGGGTTCTCTACTGGAATTTGTCTTATCTGACCACTCATTTTCCATGCCGGTTGGAAGAATACAGTATTTACACATGGGCCCGATGACCTTTACTGAATTCCTGGGCGCGGTTGGAGAGGAGAAACTGAAGTCTTTTATACTGTATTATGAGCCGGGTCAAAAAATCGGTGAAGTTGTGCATAAGCGTTTATTGAGTTTACTGCGCTCTTATTATTATATTGGTGGAATGCCTGAAGCAGTAGCTGTTTTTGCTGATCGGCACAGCTATAAGGATGTGAGTAAAGTTCATAATTCCATTATCGAAACCTATCGTGAAGATTTTTCAAAATATGCAGGCTCAAGAAACCTGAACCGCATGCGCAATGTGTTTAACTTTGTTGCCAGGAACGTGGGGAAAAAAATTAAATACAGTAATATTTCGTTTCAAGATCAAAGCGCCACAATAAAGAAAGATCTTGAGTTGCTGTCCATGGCTCGTATTATTGGGAAAGTGACTCACAGTCATTGTTCAGGACTGCCATTACAGGCTGATATTGAGGAAAAAGTGTATAAAGCACTCTTTCTTGATGTTGGTTTGATGAATGCTGTTTGCGGTTTAGACTGGCGTGTCGTTTCCCAAATGGATGATGTAAAATTGATAAATGAAGGTGCAATGGCAGAGCAGTTCATCGGTCAACATTTACAAAGTCTGCTTGCAGATACACCAAACCGGGAATTAACGTATTGGCTGCGTGAAGGCCGTTCATCCAATGCTGAAATAGATTTTGTTATTGGTATGGCCGGTGCTGTTATTCCCATAGAGGTAAAAGCAGGTGCTACAGGAAAGCTGAAATCTCTGCATCAATTTATGGGTACGAAGCAGGCACCTTTTGCTATTCGATTTGATGCATCCCAGCCATCTGTCTGTCAAATACATACGATGATTAATATTGGCAGAGAACGCAGAAAAGTTGATTATCAACTCATCTCATTGCCATTATATTTGATTGAACGTTTAGAAGCATTTATAAGGGTCAGGCTGCTGTAAGTTTTATAAAAGACTTCCGGCAGAGGTCCTTGAGCGATTGACAAAAAGAATTTATGGCTTTGCAGGATAAAGATAGAATTCTAGTTGCAAAAAAAAATAATCACGTTGCAAAAAGGATAGTTTCACAAGGACAAACCGCTAAAAGGAAGGCACAAAGGCAAATTTCGTAAAAGAGCAGGAAACTTTCGGATTATTTATCTTAGAGAAAGAAAGTTGTTATTGATCACCATTATCTGGATTTCTCACAGAAAAAAAGTATATTCTTAGAAACACTTATCGGGGTCTGCCCCCAATTATTACTTTACAACATACAAAAGAACCTTGACTTTTTACTTCGCAAAGATGTAAAGTGCATATCAGGCTTGAGGTGAGGCCTGTATATAGAACGTTTGATGTGATGTAAAGGAGTCAGTTTCATGCAACGATTGATCGAAAAACAGATTGCAG
>JABIYQ010000365.1 GCA_018702715.1 Desulfobacula sp.
CAAAGGGTCATACAATTTTTGCCGGTTTTAAATATTTTAAAAACAGAGGCTGAAGATATTTTAAACATCATTGAGATATCTTTTAAAACAATGTCACATGGGTAAAGTATAAGGACAAAATGGATATTGATATAGAATTATTAAAACGGTTTGAGCAAGAGTTAATTCCCCATGATCTGTCCCGATCTTCCATTCCCGCACAAATAATCGGGTTTGGCGAAATCTCAGCTATTTTTAAAATAGGGGACAACGATAATATCATCTATAAAAGGATCCCGATTTTTCCTGATTTTCAAACTGCCGAGTCCTATAAACAGATGTATTTTGAATATTGTTCTTTGCTTAAACAGGCAGGGATAAATCTGCCTGAAGATGATGCTGTTATTATCCAGGCTCCGGGACATCCCGTGGTAATTTATTTTGTCCAGCAGCGGTTTGATGATCAATTTTTTTGTCATAACCTTATTAATACGTTGAATGAAGGTGAGACAATTGAAATGCTGGAGCAGATTATGTCGGCTTTGAGCCTTATCTGGGACTTTAATAAAGAGCAGATGAAGGATATTAAGATTGCCCCTCCGTTTGAAATAGCAATTGACTGCCAGCTTTCCAACTGGGTTTGGGTGGAGCAGAACGGGGAAAAAAAATTGGTCCTGGTTGACACTTCAACACCTTTTGTACGCAAAAATGCAATTGAACAACTGGAGGTTGAATTATTATTGCAAAGTGTTCCCGTGTATATCCGCTGGCTTGTACGAATGCTTGACCTTGATGATGTTATCGGCAGGGATTATGATCATAAAAAAGTTGTAATCGATCTTGTTGCCAATCTTTATAAAGAACAAAGACCTGATTTGATCCCTGTGTTTTTAAAAATTGTTAATAAATATCTGGACCAGGAACTTTTTCAAAAAGAAATTGATAAGTATTACAAGGAAGATAAAATGATCTGGACGCTTTTCTCTGCTTTGAGAAAAGCTGAGCGATTTATCACTGTCCATGTTTTGAGAAAACGATATGAATTTATTCTGCCCGGTGCAATTAAAAGATAAGGTGCAATTAAAAGATAAGGTGCGATTAAGAGATAGGTTGCAATTAAAAGATAGGGTGCGATTAAATGGTAAGGCTTTAGGATGAAGAGGAGAACCTGATGTGTGATACCTTTGTGGCAGTTCCAGGTGCGACCAGAGACGGGTCAGTGATATTTGGCAAAAATTCAGATCGTGAACCCAATGAAGCACAATGCCTTGAATATTATCCTGCTGCGAAATATTCTAAAAACCAGACACTAGAGTGTACACATTTAAGTATTCCCCAGGTCGAGAATACGTATGGTGTTCTTTTGTGCCGTCCTTTCTGGATGTGGGGGGCGGAAATGGGGGCAAATGAAAAAGGGCTTGTGATTGGTAATGAAGCTGTTTTTACAAAAATGCCCAAAAAAAAGACCCATACCCTGACAGGAATGGATCTGTTGCGTCTGGCCCTTGAAAGATCTTCAACTGCACAACAGGGAATGGAAGTGATTATCAAGCTTTTGTCTGACTGGGGGCAGGGGGGCTCTTGCGGTTATGAAGACAAAAATCTGTTTTATCACAATTCTTATCTTCTGGCGGACAAAAATGAGGCCTGGGTTCTTGAAACAAGCGGACCTTTCTGGGCTGCTTTAAAAGTTAAGGATGGTTATTCCATCAGCAATGGGCTGACAATTGGAGAAGAATTTGACAAAAGCCATAAGGGTCTGATTGATAATGCCAGGCAAAAAGGGTGGCTTAAAAAGGGGCAAACTTTTCATTTTGCCAAATGTTATTCTGACTGGATGTTTACCACTTTTTCAGCTTCCAGGTTTCGCAGAAATACGTCATATGATTTGCTTCAAAGTCAAATGGGGAAAATAGATGTTCCTTTAGCCTTTAAAATTTTGAGAAATCACAAGCATAAAAATTATAATCCCGGGTCTCATCTTTTAATGGATTCTGTTTGTGTTCATGCGGGTAACGGCTTAACCAGAAATTCGGGGACAACGGG
>JABIYQ010000278.1 GCA_018702715.1 Desulfobacula sp.
AGGACATTATTAATTAACCTGGACAACCGCTCACTCTCCTTGATGATGATACCGACAAACTGATGGTGTTTTCGGGCATCAAGGTCAGGGTTGTTTTGAACAATTTCTGCCAATGCCCTGACTGAGGTTAAAGGGGTTCGAAGTTCATGTGTTACTGTGGAGATAAATTCATTTTTCATCCGGTCAAGCTCTTTTAATCTCTCATTGGCTGCCTCAAGATCCCTGGTTGCCTTTTCAAGTTCCCGGCTGTAAATAATAATCTGCTGGGTCTCGTCCAGGATGTCCATGATTTCATCCATCCCCAGAGGCTCTTCTTCCACAACAGACCGTACCATTACAAGGGCTGTTGCAGATCCGATAGCACCTGCAAGCAGTTTTTCGGAATAACTCACCAGCCCCGCATCTGCAATAAGTTTATTTTCCCAGTTGATATTATGTTCCTTGGCGTAAAGCGCAAGAGCATCATCCGTTCGGTTTTTCCCTAAAAATCTTTCAAGAAGCGTTCTTAAATCTACAACCGCTGCAGTAGCTTTCCAGAAAGACGATTTTTCTGATTCCTCGGAATACTTGAATACATCCACAAAGAGTGTAGCCTGTTTACGTTCCATAGCATTTTGCTTGGAAAAAAGAGATACACCGATAAATAATGCAATATTTGCAAACATACTCCAGAACACGGCATGGGTGTATTGGTTAAATCCGAGATGTTGGACATCCAGGCCAAACAGGTGAAGGGGGTTTAAAAACTCAATACCGAAAGGCCCATGGGTCAACAAATCCTGGGAAAGAAAACCTGCCTGGGCAAGAGAAGGCAGCACCAGGGTATACATCCAGATAAGAAACCCTGTCAGTAATCCTAAGAGCGCACCACTCTTTGTCGCACCTTTCCAGAATATTCCCCCGATCACGGCTGGGCAGAACTGGGCAACTGCTGCAAAAGAAATCATCCCTATGGAAACAAGAGAATAATACTCAACCACATAATGGAAATAAAGATACCCTAAAAGCACGATGAGTAAGATGCTTACTCTCCGGATAATCAACAGCAGCCGGCTTAAATCACTCTTTTGCTTTAGTTTTAAAAAAGAAAGACGAAGCAGTACGGGCATGACCAGGTCATTGCATACCATAGTTGACAAAGCAATGGTTTCAACTATCACCATTCCCGTGGCTGCAGACATGCCACCGATAAAGGCAAATAACGCAAGGCCCTGTTGCTTTTTTGCCATCAAAAGTGTCAGAGCAAAATAATCGGCATCCACTATTCCGTTTGTAAATTTCAGAATACCGCCAAATGTTTGGGGCAATGATAGTTTGCACACAGGATCTGAAAAGCATTGTCCATAAAAATGCAGCATTCCGCCAAAGGCAATGGGGATGACAAAAATGTTAATGGCCAGAAGATACAAAGGGAAAAGCCAGACAGCTTTTTTTAAATGATTTTCATCCACATTCTCAACCACAATCACCTGAAACTGGCGGGGAAGCAGAAATATGGCCATCATAGCTAAGAACAGGGCATTATACCACCCTGTAAATGTTGATGCATTTACCTCCATAACAAACAACTGCTTTATCTGGGGAACAAGGCTTGCCTGAGCAAACAGGTCTCCAAATCCAGAATAAAGTCCATAGGTGATAAACAACCCCACTGATATGATGGCTATCAGTTTTACAATGGATTCAAAGGCAATGGCTGCGACCAACCCTTCATGACGCTCCGTGGCCTCCAAATGACGGGTCCCGAAAACCACTGCAAACAATGCCAGTAAAATGGTCACAAAAAATGCCGTGTCTTTGGTGGCGGACATACTGGATGCGGTTTTTGCCATGTAAACGTCTGGATATTGACTGATCAATTGAAAAGAAGTTGATATGGCCTTAATCTGAACAGACATGTATGGAACAATGCCGAGGACAGCGATGATCGTAACAGCGCCGGCAATGGTGGCACTTTTACCATACCTGGAAGCAATAAAATCAGCTATGGAGGTGATCCGATTGATTTTGCTGATACAGATAATCTTTCTTAGTATTGGCCAACCCAGGATCATCATGAGGGTGGGCCCCAAATATATATTCAGAAATCCTGTTGCACCTGACCTGCTGGCCGCCCCCACACTCCCGTAAAAGGTCCATGCAGTGCAGTAGACTGCCAGAGACAACGCGTAAATATATGGGTTGCTGATAATGCTCTTGCCGGTTTCTGCCCGTTTATCACCCCAAAAAGCAATGGCAAACAAGAGTCCCATGTAGCCGAAAGAAACAAAAATGATAATTTTTTGTTCTAGCATCGTTGCTCTGATTTTAAGTTTAATCAGGCTGCCGGTCTTAAACTCAGCCTTATTATTTTAAGTCATTTCCGGCAGTATCTGATTCTGACGGGTAAACCGTATCAGGGATTTTACCGCAAAAAATGATGAAAAGTATCAATACAGACCAGGCCGTGAATATATAGAAAAAAAACAAGGGGATCCCAAACAAGTTCTTTTCCAGGTTGAACAGGGTCAAAACAGGATAGGAAAACAGAAAACAGCCAAACAGGAAAAGCCCTACATACCGTCCGGTTATTGATTTGTTTTCAAGCATCAAATCATCCCTTATTGATTAACCTTCTGTCTTGATCATTGAAGAAAAACGCATGGTTCTTAATTAAATACAACAGAAAAAGGATATAAATCAAGGGCTTTATTTAGCCTTCCGGGCAAGTAAAACATCTTTATGGTCGACTTTGTTATCCTTATTATAATCTGCAGATATTGGTTTTTCATTGAGTGGAAAAAACAGGCCCGTCCTAAGATTTCCCGCTTTATCTTTAAAAAAAGGAAATTGCATAACAGGCTTCGTCTTGCCGTAGCGAATATTTATGATGTTAATATTGTTCTTAGTTTTCTCGAAAATAGGATATGAATCAGAAATATCTTTATGGCTTAACTTTGTTTTAATCGACCAAATTTTATAATAGTAAAACAATTCTTCATCATTTTTTATCTGGTTGTGTGCAATTAATCCCTTCCAGCTATCTTGTGGATGTTCACTTTCTATAATGGTCTTGAGTATAAATTTTGATTGGTCTATTTCCTGTTTTTTAGAAAAAGTGATAGATACTCTGTTTAACTGAGCCAACATTTCATCAAAAAACCCAGTCCCGTAATACAGTCCTAAGAAAAACACACTGCCGTAAACAATTGTGGAGACAACAATTAAGGTGATACTGAATCTTTTTAGCATAATGTTTAATTTTCCTGTTAAATATACTTCATTATGGATTCTTTAACATGAGACCTCAATCCATTATTTTTGACATGGACTTCTATACTCAAAACTATAAGATTCTGTCAAGAAAGGATAAAATTGACTTATGACTTAAGGTAAAAATATAAGATGTCATTGAATTATTCAGTAATTTTGGTTAATCTAAGATAATTATTAATTTAACACCTTTGCTGGCAAGTGATAATAGGAGAGAGTCTTAAACATGCAAAACATTCTTGAGAACAAAAAAGTTCTTGTGGTAGATGATGAACCCGATATTCTGGAAACCCTTGAAGAGTTACTTTACATGTGTTCCGTTGATACAGCCTCAACCTTTGAAGCGGCAATCGATTTTTTAAAAGCCAACACTTATGATGTTGCCGTTCTGGATATCATGGGTGTTAAAGGCTATGATCTTTTAGAGGCCACCAACAGGATGAATATACCCTCTCTGATGCTGACCGCCCATGCTCTCACCCCGGATAATTTAAAACAATCCATTGAAAAGGGTGCAGATGCCTATGTCCCAAAAGACAAGCTCGCAGATATTTCCATATTTCTTGAAGACGTTTTAGCAGCAAGAGAAAAAGGTAAAAAATCCAATATCAAATGGTTTTCATTGCTTGAACCCATGTTTGATAAATTATTTGGTGAAGGTTGGAAAAAAACAGATAAAGATTTCTGGAATGAATTTGATAAAAAACACAAATTATGACTTCTAATAAATTGGGATATGAAACTGTTTAGTACACATCCCCAAAGTTCATAAAAAATTTTCCAGAGTTTGATCATATTGTTTTACAATGATTTCCCATGAAAATACTTCCATGTTTTCAGATAATTTTTCCTGCAACGACAAATATTCTTGATAATTTACAAGCATGTCTGTGAGTTTTTCCAACATATCTTCTTTTTTCTGATATAAAACCTTTGAATGCAGCTCTTCAGACATAATTTCAGGATAAGACAACCGGTCAGGAAGCAACGGAATACAACCAAACCTGACTGCCTCGATAATGGAAATACCAAAATTCTCCTGAATGGCACAGCTTACGACAATCGCACCCTTTTTAAGCCAGTTTACATATTCGTTTCTCGACTCAACGTATCCATAAACAACTATCTCATCTTTAAATTTCTCTTTGGCTTTTTTAAAGATATCAGGAAAAATATCATATTTTTCACCCAGCAAGGCCAGAGTAAAAGAAATATTTTTTTCTTTTAAAATGCTCAGGGCATCAAAAAAAAATTCAGGGTTCTTGTCATATTCCCATCTGTGATTCCATATGATCAAAGGTGTTTTGACATTCCTTTTGCTTAATTCGATCACACCGGGTTCAAAATCACATCCCGGATAAAATACTTTGGTTTTTTGCTTGATTTGTTCGATCATCCAGGATGGCCTGAAATCCGGCATCTGTTTGATCAATTGCCTTGCGGATTTTATAAAATCATTAAAATGAAATTTAGAATTAAAAAAAACCTTATCTGCGGCAAAGGCTGAAATAATATTGGTGAAACCCAGATGAAAATCCCGGGTTTGCCTGGGACTCAGTGGATAGGACAATTGATTTTCATGAAAGTACATGAATACTGGTGGAAGGTCTTTACCTGCAAGAGATAAAAAATCTGTTAAATCCACCATATCAGTGACGATAATTGCATCAAACTTTGAAAAATCCTTAACTATATTGACAAAATATAGAGCCGCCCCTCTCATACGCCATTTCCAGAACCTGTCCGGAAGGGTCACAAGGGTGACATCGTGGCAGGAATGAGCTTTAAACCCCAGAGCGAAATCCTTATGGGACCCGCCGAAAAAAGGTTCAAGAAAAAGAATTTTCATAATTCTGCTTTCTATCATAAAATTTGATGGAGATATACAATTTATAAGTAAGAATTTAGAAAATCGGTCTGTCATATTGTTTTACTTTTCTGATAATATTATTTATAAGACTCCTAACCATTTATAACCCAACGATGATTGAAAATATACAAAGGGAGGATCTCAGACACAATGATGATATTATCCTGCCCCAAAAATAAAGATGAGTTTTCTCCGGCCGGGTCTGGTGAACCTTCTTGATAAACAAAGATTTGTCGAGTTTAGTGTGAATATTTCAATAAGGGTTTATTGCCTGTAGCAATTCCACTTTGTTGGACACGGCAAGTTTCTTGTAAATGGATTCAATATGGCTGCGAATCGTATTGGGTGATAATTCTAACTCGTTGGCAATTTCCTTGTATGTCAGTCCGGCAGCAAATGATCCGGCTACCTGTTCCTCCCGTTTGGTTAAAAAAACGATCGAACCTCTGGGGTGTGCCTGGACAAGAATCAAATCATTTATCTTTCTGCGGCTAAAAACAATTTTCTTTTTTAAGATTTTTTTTTCTTTGCCGGCAAGCCAGGCGGCAATGGGTTTTGGAAGCACCGGACCGGACCATTTCGGCCATTGTCCTTTAATAAGACCGATAAAGTCCGGATCTGCATGACGAATCCAGGCTTTTATATCGCATAATGCAAGGGAATCGGTAACACTAGGTCGTGGCAGGTTCACCAGATGTTGAATCTGGTTGGAATGCCAGGCCGCAATCATCAAAGGAAAAATAAATTGCTTTACCATTTGTTCATCCCGTGAAAATTTTTTTTCAGGATCCCTCCTGTAAAGACTCATGATCTCCAAAAGGCCGGAATTCGGGTTTGATACTGCAGTGGAAATTGCATGTTCAATTCCAAATAGTTTGGAATGCTGTTGATAGGTGTCAAGATTTTTTCGTTCATACCGTGAATAGAAATCGTATACATCAAAGGTTTTTCCGGGGTTGGCAATAAGCCCTGCAAGCAGTTTGTCCTGGTGCTTTATCTGTTCCCAGGATTCCATGAGGATCTCAGGAAGATTGTATAGATAAGTATTATGTACCTCAAGTTCTTTTTCGTGACCACTGGCCCAAAGTGCCATGTCAAACGGTATCAGGCTTTTTAAATTTTCCATGACCGCCGACTTGAATTTTTTAGCAGGAGTACTGTGACCAGTGTGAATAAGTTTTGTAATGAAACATTGAATTTTCCGGTTCAACATTGACTAAGTATATCCTACAAAAAAAAAAGAATGCAAGAAAAAAATAGGGCATTTGCCCTATTGCTTCTTGTTCCAGTGCATGGTCTATTTAGCATTTATAAATTTTTAATGAATAGTTTTGTTGGCAGGTTTAGAAAAATAGTGTGTCAAAGCAAGTTTTATTGCACTGCGGTACGATTTATTCATTTGTTACGCTAAAACATCATTAGATAGGGGGAAAAATGATATCTTGGAAACCTGGTGCAGTCTGGATTGCCTGCCTTGTAATTTTACTCGGGCTTTCAAGCCTCTCTATTGCTGAAGCAAAAGCATCCCAAAAAACAAATTTGGATGATACCGACATTCTGATCAAGTCGCCCAAGACACAGGCCGGCAAAACTTTAAACAGTAACAGCAGTCAGCCTGTGTTTTATTCCAAGGGATGGGTTTGTGGTGTGGGAGACCGTTTTAACTCGGTCATGTCTGACATTGTTAACTTGAAATTATATATCCGGCAAATGGAAAAATGGATACAAGCACTTGAATATGCTCTAAAGCTGTATGATAAAAATGAATATGGAATATTCTTTCAAAAGACAAAACAATTGTTAAAGGAAAACCTGGTATCTGGAAAGATCGGGGCTGAATTATCAAAAACCTTAAAAAACCGCTCTCTTTCAAATGCCCTGCACCGACTTAAACTTCGCATCACCACTGCCAGAAAAAAGTATGAGCCCTTTCGAAAAAAACATCAGGCCCTTTTTATCTCAGGGCAAAATCTGTCTGAAAAAATAAAAGTGAAGCCCACTCACATCGCTAGTACGGACGGTAAGGAACTGGGGCAAGAACAGGTCTTTCGAATGAGTTCCTGCCTTGACTCAGCCAGGATAAAAGCCTTGACCGAGGCCTTGTTTCAGACAATGGATGAAGCTGACAAAGCCTTTGCTGCCATTGAAGAAAAAATAGATTCCATTGAGGGTAAAAAGGCTCATCAAAGAATATTGCAGGATATAACATCACAGGAATTTTAATATGCTGAATTTTTGTTTAAAACAAATCAGAGCTCTTTTTTTACTTCACTTTTTATTGCTCCTGTCATTTATTGCTGTTTTCCCGTTCACCCTTATGGCGGAAGAAAATATACTTCAGGCTGATTCTGCCTATGAAAAATTATCCAAAGAGGAATTTGAGAGTAAAATTATCAGCCTTGATGGCCGGATCAAACAGGTTCCCTGCACCAGACCCCTGGAACTCATGGAGGGCCTCATTGAAATTGGAGATCATTACCGGGCCCTGGTTAAAAAACGGGATAACCTTTACAGCGGAGAACTGGAAAAACAGTTTCAGGGACTCAAGCAGTTTCTTGTGATCAATGATCCTAAGAATAATTTGATACCGGGTAAGTTCGCTGCTGCTTATTATGAGCTTCTCAAAAAAGGAACGACCCTGGGTGTATTTCGTGATCCTGCCACCCTAACCGGAGACTTGCCAAAAGGCTTTAGGGAAGACGGCATAGACCTTTCTAAAATTGCCACCCATGGCCGGCAATGGATTAATCTTGAAATGACGGGTCAGGAAGCGCAAGAGGCAAGTGAATGGATGGACAAGGTGTTTTTCAAAGAAGGCCAGACACCGAACCAGTCCATTGAAAACATCAATAATGCATATGACAAAATATATCAGGACTGGGAAAAAGCCAGAACAGAATATATTAAAATGTTTTCCACAGACATCTCTGATGCCCAGGTGCTTACCACAGAACTTGCCGAAAAGCTGACAGAAATGGTCAAGGACTATGAAGACAAGCGTACCGAGCTTCGGGCCATTTCCGACGAACGGGACGAAGCAGGAGAATACTTATATGAACATTGCATAGGAGAAATGACCATACCGACATCCTGGGTTTCAGTGGAACAGGATTACAACCAGCTCGAGTGGCTTGACAAACGTGCCCGGCTCTTTTATGAACCCGGGGCTGAAGGGACCACAGAAGCCCTGCCCGGTATGGGATATCGCTTTTTAACCCCTAAAGATTATCCATGGGACAAGCCGGAGCTCAGAGCAAGGGATACAACAGCCGCTAAAAAACAAATTGCAATAGAGTTTCCTTTGCATTTGCCGGAATTCAAATTAAACCCAAATAAATATATGAATCACTATAGTGCCGTGCTGGAGGCCCGGGAAAAATTTGAAGTTGAGGCCAACCGGGCTGTGGGGCAGAAAATTGCGCTTCTGGCTTCCAAATGGATGGGCCTAGTGGATCAAAATGCAACAGGCAAGGATCTGGCACAATCCATGTCTGCGATTTTAGGGGATGATCTTACAAATTCTCTGTTCCAGGGGATGGGCCTGACCAATTACACCTTGTACACCATGGGGACTACCACCCAGAAATTTGCCATGAACACTATGGTCAAACCTATTGGCGAAACTCTGGATGGTGTTCAGTATATCCTGACAGGGGACAGTGACAGCCTGACCATATCAGATCGTTTGAAGGCCCTTGGGATTATCATCGGAGGTAATGCCAAAAAATTGCCGGAAACCGTTTCGGATATAGGCAAAGCCGCTCTGGAAAAGAGTATGCAGGTTGTTGGAAATACTACCAAGGCCATTGCTTATTCTGTAAGAAAAGCAGGTACTGACTGTTCTAAACTTACAGGCAGGGCATTGATCCAGTGCCGGGAAAGTCGCCTTGAAGCCAGCCGGGAGGTCCGAAAAGCCGCCACTCAGCTGACAGAAGATGTGACCCAGCTCTCTTTAATGGTTTTGGCAAGTAAAATTAATACACCTATGGATGATGTCGCCCAGGCACTTGCAGACAAACTATACAAGGCAAGGGCAAAAGTTGGCCAGTATATCAAGGTCGCGAAGCAGAAAAATGCTGCAAAAAAGGCCATGGACCTGGCTGAGAAACTCAAAAAACTTGATGCTGACTATGCAAAACAGATCAATAAATTTCAAGAAAATATTAATACCAATCTGAACAAGATTGATGACCTTGAAAATAAAATTACCAGGAATAAAACTTCAACGGACAGCGATTTTGATCAAACCAACCGCAGGGATCTGACGGATGACACTAAGTGGGAAGTTACATCTGATGATAATTCAGGCGGGTTTAACCAATATAAAAGACAAGGGGAGTATGGGTATAAACGGTCAAAAAATCCTGTGGAATATGATCCGGACAACTATGCAATCAAGGGACAGCTGGCAGATGAATACGGGGCTCAGATAATTGATGATCTGGATTCACCCTATGTGGGAAATGCCAAGGTTCATGACCAGTTTGTGGAAATTAAGACGACGAAATATCGGGTGGAATATATAGATGTGGACGGCAATGTAAAGACTGCAAATTTTGCCACGCCCGAGGCTGCGAATAAGGTTGCTGCAAACCTTGAAGACATCGGGGGTGTTGTTCTTGATGCCAGAAAAATTATTGAAACCAAAACATTTAAAACAATGGAAGAAGGGCTTGAAGCTGCAAAAAAACTCAAGGAAACCAAATTTAATCCATCAGTCCGGAAGTACCAGGTGGTTGAGAATATTCCGGAAAACCTGCATGGAACAAGATTAAAGACAGACTACGATAAAATAAAACAATTTGACGACCCTGATATCCCTGCTGATAGAAAAATCAGCCGGGCTGAATATGATGAACTGAAAAAAAGCGTTAAAGAACGGTTTGAGGCGGATGAACGAGCTGCAAGGATATTTGATAAAAATAATACTATACATCTGGACGACACCTGGGGCAATAAAGCGTATATCCCAATAGATGGGGGGGGGTACAAAGTAAACTATATCGACTCCGGCGGTACATTCAAGATTACTAAGGCACTACCCGGCTGTGATCTGGAACAGACCACCCATATTTTCCGCAAGTCTCTCAGGGACGCCTGGGGGGGAATGGATCCAGCTCTGAGCGAATTTGATCGATATTTGAAAGCCGCTCCAAAGTTCAAGAAGTCTATAAATAAATATCTTCAGAAACTCAACGGGAATAGTGTGCCGGATAATATAGACCTTGGAGATATGCATGCATATACAGATGCCAAAAAATTGGGTTTTACACCTGATAATGATCTCCCCATGAAGATGGGGGATCATTATTTGCCCAATCATGAGTATACAAAAATGAGTGATGCTGACTTTAGAAAAGTAAATTCCAATGTGTACGAAAAAGAACTGCTTAAAGCAAAGGAAAGTGTAAACCAAAGCATTAAAGATATTGAAAATGCAGCTCAGAAAACAACTGGAAATGACCAGTCTATCACCCTTAAAAAGAAAAAGCCTGCACCCGTTACCATCACCCAGCAGAACAATTTGAGTGCCAATCTGCTTCTCATTATTAAAAGAAGCCGGTGCATGGATGTAAAAACCCGATACCTGTCAGGAGACACAAGCCCTGACTTAAAAACGCAATATCTTGAGTGCCGAAAATTCTTAAAGGAGAATTAAACTAAAGAAATGGAACCCCTTAAAGCTGAAAATAACTCCATACCGGTTTTCCCCAGAAGAATCATGGCAGCCCAATTAAAAGCCTGCAGATACCACTGCTGTCTTTATATGTTTGCCCTGTTACTGGCCACGAACGTTCTTGTAACTGAAAGTCTTGCCAAAGACACTGATTATGTTATTGAAGCTCCGGCCGGGTTTGTGAAAAAAAACATGGCCATGAGCAAAGCCAAACTCAAGGAGCTTAAAAAAATCTATCAGGAACGATTTGGTAATCTGCCGGACACTGAGTCCGGCAAATTTTCATCCGGCGTATTCAATACTGTTAAATCCCTGGAGATGGCGGATCTGACATGGATAGTTACAAAACCTGGTGACTGGGACAGTTATATCGACAAGGATCAATCCACAAAATATCTTCGCTGGAAGTGTACAGCAAAAGATAAAAACGGCAAGTGTATATATAGACGTATTCCAGTAGAAATGAAAAATGCGACTATCCTGTATGCCCATAAAGCACCCTCCAGGTTAGAACTTGACTTTCCTCTGGGCAAGCCTGTGAGGAACCATGTAGTTGCCGCAGATGAGATAACTGCAAAGTTGCTGCATATGCCTCAAAAAGCGGGCCTCAAGCTCTTAATCTCTATCGACGCTGTCGACGTTAATCCTGGCAAGCCGGAACCCTGTTGCAAAACGTATATCAATGTAACTAACGAATACGGCAGGATACAAAGTAAATGCCAGACAAGGTATCCCTTCAATAGTATCCGTACGACCTTGGTAGTTGACCCAAGGCGTGATTCAGGCATTGCCCAAAAGCTTGGATTCAGTCTCCTGCCGGGAAAAGCCTCTTTCACAGACAACAACGCTGCTATACAGTTTTCCAGACCCGGATCACAAAATATTTATTTGGTATTTAAGAATTCAGGTCCTTCCATTGCTTCCGAAAATATTTGCGGGGCAGGTCAAAACGGCAAATATAATAAACAGGTGGCGAAATATAAAAGTGACGGCATATTAAAAATCCCTGTCAAGGCCAGGGCGATTTCCTTAGAAGGCATAGTATTTGATAACCTTGTGGAGGCCTCCTTTAAAAAAACAAGTGTTGATCTACCCCAGCTGGACCTGTTTGAAAACGTTGGCCAGTCAGGTCTTGTGAGCTCAGCACTGTCCCCGGTGATAACTGGTGTTTCCGTCAAATGGGGGGATACACCTGAAGAAATGGAGAAACGCCTCATTGAGAAAGAAATAAAGGCCCGGCTTAAAGTTGAATGGAAACCAAAGAAACCCGGCCCCTTTATTATGGATCACAAAGCCAGAATCAAGGAGGTTGTTGGTATAGGTGAGGGATATAGGGAATTGTCCATAGCCAATGGCATGTTTACCTTTACCCAGAAAATGACTGCCAATAGATTCAGCGTGATAATGCCGGGACTTTCGGATGGAGACGGCAAACCCGGCAAAGAGTATTCTCTGGCCCTGAAAGTCCATGGACCTGCTGATCTTAAAAATTTTATTGTAGACTGGAGTGGTTTTGACACGGGGGCCTGGAAAGAAAAAACAACTAGATTTGAAAAAGCTGAAGACGGCTGGATCAGCTATAATTCTTTTATAATGCCATTGAAGAAAAATATAAAACCTAAGGATACCCGCCAATACATTAAGATTAAAGTCAAGAATCCGGGATATGCAGACAAAATGGTTTTTTCATACTCCCATATGATCCGTAGGACCGGCCCGGTCATTGAGGGGATAAAACTTTTTGCAGCCCGGCCGGGTCAGACCCCTTCTACAGAAAACTCAATAGACTTTTTTTATCCCAATTTTTTAACCAGGGTAAGCAAGAGCTCGGTGCTTTTGATACCAAAGGCAGTTCTGGCGGATGGATCAGTCAAAGACTTGGAGAAAGTGGGCACAGATGCTGGAGCTGCTAGAGTGCTGTTGAAGACGGATGCGCCGGAAATTGTTGAATTGAAAGGCTTGGGTGCCTCTGCAAAGTTCAGCATGGGAGAGGCTTTCGTGACCGCTACAATTGGCGGTGCTGTTCTGGACCCCTCTGACAACCTTGAGCTTGGGAAAAAAGCACTGGTGTCAGAGCCTTTGCAAATATTGGTCAATCAGCTTCGGCTGTCGCGTCTGCTGCCCTCAGTGCAAGGTGACCCGGAACGGTATAGCCTTAACGTCATTGGTCCATCCGATATGTCCAAAAATTATAAGGTGAGCTGGATAGGGGCAAAAAAACAATCAGGAAGTTTTGAACCCATGGGGGACGGATCATTTGTGGCTGAATATACGGGAGATGGACTTGAGAAAATTGAAATTGAAAAAAAAGGAGTTCCTGTTGCCATGCTCTATGCCTCATCAGCCGGGCAGCAGGCTTTGATCCGGATTTACCCCATCACCCCCCCTGTTACCATTGTTGAACACAAAGCCATCGGGGATCTTGAAACTTCTACTGAATGCCGAAAACGCCTCATGCTGGATGCAGACTTTATTGCCAAGGTCCGGGGAGGCGATCTTCGCACTGCAGCCAAGGCTGCCTGTAAAAAAACACGCATCGCTGACAAAAAGGCCAGCAAGTTGACCAGAAATCTTAATAAAAAAGGGCAGCAATTGGTCACCATTGAAAATTCGGTTACAATTACAGCCAGGGCCGTTTATGCACCGGCCAGTGCCCAATGTGTATGGACAATTAAAAACGGGGGCGGCCTTGCCCTGGAAAAAAAGGTGACCCCCTTAACTGACAAGGGAATTTGTACCAATACTTTGTACGGGTTTCAAAATGGATATAATCCGGATGCAAAGGTGTTGGTGGAACTGCGCCATGTAATGGTGCCCAATGCCATGGGCGCCCCCATGGTGGCCGATGAAAATGTGCCTGTAAAAGTTTCAAGTTTTAAATACAAGATAAAGAATTTTAACCAATAAGGAATATGATGAAGACGGTTTATAGGATATTTTTATTGGCATTTACAGGGGGGGTTTTATCCCTTTCTACTTTAATCATACCATTATTTGCCGGTCCCATGCAGCAGGAGGTGGTCCTGGGAAAAGATGAGATAAACGTATTTCCGCCTTCTCAAAAAAAAATGATCAGCGGGTTTGAAGATCATGACAATCAGGATATAAAAGACAGGTTTGAAACAGGGGACATTACCACAAAGATATTGGATATTAATAATATCAGTGGCCACAATCCTTTGAACACGGATGACCCCATACTCAATTTTAACGGAAGCGTGTTTGACACACCCGAAGATCTCAAGGATTGTGTCGATAACAATAATTGTAATACCTCATCCAGCAGTTCTGACAATACTTTTGGCGGCTGCGGGGCAAGTAAAATGATCGGGGCTAAACTGGAAGGGGGTCTGTTCCTGTTTAAAAATGGAAGCACGGGAGATTGCGAACATGGGTTGAAAATCTCAGTCAGTGACCCAGACCCTGTAGCTCCAGCCGGTAAAACCGAGGCATTTACTATATTAAACCCGGCATTCGGTTCACAAGCTTTAAATACGGTAAGGCTAAAAACCAAGGCTGGATCAGGGTTTACCCTGTCGACTCCTCCCGCGGGTGCCACTCCCCTTACTGTCACTTCCTGGGCTGTAACTCCCGGCACTTACACCATGGTTGTTAAACATACTCCCACTGGGAATCAATGGCAGTATAAACTTACATTTATCGGTGAGGCGCCTACTTACACAGATCCGATTCCTCCCAACACAGTTTATAATTTTACAAAAGTTGGATGGACGATATTAACCAGGGGAAAATTATAGAGGCTATATGACGGTATACAGAAAAGAAATTATATCCATGGGGATGGGAACAAACAAGCCAATCATATTCAATAATAGAAAAATATATATAGAAAAAATTATATTACCTGCAATTTTAGTTTTTCTGTTTATAGGGTGCTTTGGAATCAAGGCTGTAGATGCAAGGGAAATGAAGGCATTGAAACGTATTGCCACTCAGAAGATCCAGAAGCCTGATTTGCCGGAAAATGCCAAAAGGGTTGACCAGACAGTACAGGTGGACCGGGATATTATTAAACACGGCATTGACCAGATAACCAGCACCTGGAATTCACCAAAATTCAGCAGCATGATTTCAGACCGCTTTTACGACAAAAGCCGTCTCAATATGTCCATGGCACTCAGCTCCCAGTACAATACGACTTTGAAACTGGAAAGTATGGAAAATATTCAGGTACTGGACCAGTATATCATCACTAATCCCGACGGGAGCAGGGTCAGGGTTTCCAAAGTATCGGCAGTGGCAAGAACCCGCAGCGAGTTTGAAGACTCTTCCGCCGGAAAGGTCTCGTCACCTGGGACCAATGAAATTGTTTTTGAAGTAAAAGAAAAAATAAAATAACCGGGAATCCTGATGAAATCATTTAAAAGCCCTCGAACCCTGTCCTTTATAAGTTGTCTGGCTTTATACCTTATCCTGATTTTTCCTTTGATTCTTCAGGCAGCCAATGCCAATAGTGATTCTGATTTTTTCAAAGGATGGCATGTTGCAGGAAGAAACAGTATGAATTTTTCTTATTTCGATTCTGGTGGAGATTCGGCCAACAGCTCATATTCCCATAAATTTGGTCAATTCTATAATGATCTTTCCCTGGATTTTGATAAGAAATTCAGCCCCTACCATCAGATCAGAGGAAATATTGCGGGGCTGGCCAATCATTCCAAATATCGGTATAACCGGAACGGATTTACCATTGAAAGGTTTAATCTGACCCAGGAACAGGGGGAGACTGCTCTGCCATACCGCCTCGAACTAGGTGATGTTTACAGCTTTTTTACACCCAGAACAATCCAAAAATCCATAAAAGGAGGGCAGGTCGAACTCCAGCCGGGAAAAAAAATCTTAGGCGCCTATAATGCCATTCAGATTATCGCAGGAGACGGGACCGCAAGGGATTACCGAGATTCAGTGGCTGAGGATACTTATCTTGGTGCCTTCTGGCTCTTACAGTGGCGCAAAACTGGTTTTGCCATCAACTATACGACCAATAAACGCCAGGCTGATGCCGAGACTAACACGGCTGAACTGGACCAGTCCGTGGTAGGTATGTCAGTGAACCATCTTATGGAAATTTTCAGTCAGCATTTGGAAATCGATTCTGAGTTCAGCCATTTTAACGGCAATCCTGCCGGTACTGGCAGCAATGCACACAATGTCGAGAATGCTGCAAATGCTTTTTTCTTTAAACTGGCCGGTAATAGTAAATTGCCCCTGACCTATAACTTCCTGTATGAGGATTATGGCCAGGGATACCAACCCAAAGGAGCTTCAGTCAGCCGGGACCGGCGCACTATTGATATAAATTCCGGATGGCGGTTTTCCACGGGTATTGGGCTGCAGATCAGGCACCAGATCTACGAGGACAGCAAAGATACGGCCAATCAGACAGATACAGATGCCTGGGGTATCACTCTTTCGGGTGGAGTACCCACTGGTTTGTTCCCGGATCTGAACATGAATCTGGATGCCTTTGTCAACAACTCCAATGATGAAGACCTGACGTTTAAAACCCGGAATCGTTCTATCTCAACCTCTTTTAATGCCACCTTGCTAAAGGCGTTAACAGGCTCTTTGCAAATGGGATTCCAGGAGACGAAAAATAGGCTAACCGGAGAACAGAGCAACAGAACACGTTCGCTTGGTGTCAACCTGGCCCATCCATTGCAGTTTGCCGGATTCATTGGAAGCCTTAATGGCGGGTTCACCTTCAGGCGAGTCCAGACAACCAATGGCGGGGGAAATGACGAGCCGGGATTCAACCTGGCCTTTAATCTTGGGAAAAGGGGCCACAGTATGAATATGTCCACTTTTTACCGGGATTACCAACCCTATGGCAGCAATGACGTACTCAGTCAGGGGATCAACCTGGCGTACGCCTATACTAAGGGACCCCATTCCTACCGCATGGACGGCTGTATCAACAAACGTGATCCGGATGCTGCCGAATATACAGCTGATTATAAGGTTAGTTTGACTTATAATTTCACCTTTGACTTTCCAGGAACACCTGCTGCAAAAGGCACTATGATTGCTGAAAAGAGGCCTTCATTCCCTGATGAAGATGCTGTACTGCCCTATACGGCAACTTATCTCACCGGCCTTACCCCTGGCATGCCAATGAGAGCCAGCGGCCCATGGCTGAAAAAAGCAGGTATTGGTAAAGGAGTGACTACGGGAAACGTACAGGTGTTTGAAACCCGCTTTTTTGATACCATTCATCACCGCCAGCGCCTGGTACTTGTAAAGGACAGCATGGACAGAATTGAGATCAGTGGTGTAGTAATTGATCTTACCAATACGGGCTCACCTGAAACTATTGAACGCCTCTATGATGAACTGCGTGCTATCCTTGTAAAACGCTATGGTTCCCCAAGGATTTATGAACAGGGAGAGTTTGGATCGGATCTTTTTGCCCAGGTCAATGCCGGGCAATTTATCCGGAACACGGAATGGTTTACCCAGGCTGGAATCCTGAGACTGGGAATTCCACGGCGGCTGGACAGGAAAGTTCGTATTGAAGTACAATTGCGGGAAAGCTTTCCAGGACATAAGGATACCCTCTGGAGTATAGAACAGGTTCGGTAGTTTCTTAAATCCATATGGCAGACTGATATCCGGGCTCAAATTTTATCTCATAAATATTTTCAAAAGAATATTGTTTGTAGTGTATTTAGATAAAGCTTTAAAAATTTGTTTGACCTGTATCTGTCATGGATTGGGAAACCTGTAAAAAATCAGCGCTTAAGCTGGTTACAACAAACAAGGTCAATGTAATGGAAACAATAGCTGCCATAAAATTTTAATATAGTTGTAACGCAAATCTAATAAAATTCTAACACAAAGAGAGTAGAATCCCTTTCAAATTGGTTCTGTGATCAATCACAAGTACTATAGACTATAAAAAAGTTTGGAGAAAACATGAACAAGTATACAAAGATATTCGTATCAATCATTTTTGTATTAACGGTATCATCAACCGTTTTTGCAGGAGAACTGGTAATTAAAGGTTCCACAACAGTCCTCCCCATTGCCCAGAAAGCTGCTGAAGCCTATATGGCCGAGC
>JABIYQ010000613.1 GCA_018702715.1 Desulfobacula sp.
GGTCCACTCAAAAATAACTTTACATTTTTGAAGCCGATTCATCCTGTCCGGCAGCGTTGTGAAAACACGACATATACTTGATATGCCTTAGTTTTCAAGCCTTGCCGGACAGGCGACTCAACTTAAAAAAATTGGTAATTAGTGGCAGACCGAAAACACCCATTTTGGAAAAGGTGGCTCTCACCGGACAATGAAATTTCTCGAATTTTTTCGTTCCTCACAGGCATATGTCGGGTGCAAAGATTCATTTTTGACTGTCTTTAATAATTTTGGTAGATTTTGGACGTGATTATCCTGTATGCACAGCGTTTATAAATTTTTGTGGGTAATTATTTTAAGCGGCTTTGCGTTGAGACCGCTGAAGCTGCTTCATTTTTTTTTGCTGGATATTATGTCCAATAATTTGGAGATTCCTTGATAAAACAGCAAGGCTTATATATCGCTTAAATCCATGGATACCATGATCAAGACATCGATCCAAACCGTGATTCTCCAATCCATTGACGGCAGACTCCACGGCGGAGTGTTTCCTTTTAAACCGGATAAATTCTTCGGATGTTTCTTCTTTGTGCTCAGCTTTGTTTCGTTTCCCTTTTTTGGGGAGTACCAATGTCTTTAGGAAGGTTTTTAATTCTTTCTTATTGCTGGGGCTATAAAAGCCTTTATCAAAACTGCACCCTTTAAGATTTGGAAATTTTTTCAGCGCTGATTCAACCATTGATACCGCTATTTTATCATCAGTTTCTTTTTCCATAACCCTGTGATGCAGGATTAATCCACTCTGATCTTCCAGAATACAAACCCTTAAGCCTAATTCCTGGGGAACACCGGCTTTACCTTTGGAGATCCATTCCGTGTGAGGCTGGAAAATTGAAAAAACTTTATCTTGATGTGGAATTTTTTTGCCCTGAATTACTCTTTGATGGATTTGATTAATCTGTCGTTTGGCATGGCTGATAAAATTTTCCAGAGCTTGAGCCCTTGCGAGACTCAATGGATCAGTTGAGCCTATGTTATCCAGAGTCCAGATTGATTTCTGGATATACCCCTGGGCAGCTTCAATATAAATTTTGTGAGCGTTAATGATCAACTTTTCTCTAATGACTTTTTTCTTTTCATCTTTGGAAGTGGAGCGTTTTAATTGTTGCGCCCGGCGAAAAAGTTTTTTAAATGATCTTATATTATATTCATACTGCCGCCACAAAGTCTTCCTTTGGCTCTGGCTCATCAGGGTTGCCAGACGAATCGTTTTCCGAATGGCATCAAACAATAAATTGATATCGGTTGGATAATGGACATCGGTCTCAACAACAAAAGAATCACACCGTCCCATCAAATTTTGGTGTTTTTTTTTAGCAGGACCTTATGTCCTTCTTCTACGACAAGGGTGTTGATTTTATCAAGGATCTCTGGAGTCAAAAGTGAAATGTTATCCTTCACTGTCTGTAGGGGGTATGTCATGTCATCGTCCATCATGCCATGCCCCAGCATCTGCCGGATGGTTTTATGATTATTGATAATTTCCCGGAGCTTGTCATAATCCCAGTTACAGTTAATCCGGATGGTTCCAGCGACAAGAATTTTCCACAGATCCATTCCAGGTCGCCCTGTTTTTGCATTGGTCTTTTGGGGAACCATGGTTTCAAGAACTTTGAAAACTTCCTGGCGCAATTCCAGGTTGCAATAGATATGCTGTAGCCCTAAAAGAAGTTTTGGAATTTCGTCTCTGGATCTCATATCAATCTTAATATGATCGATTGGAGTCTGGCCAAAGGACATTTGGGGGTCAAATATTTTACGCAAAATAACCTCGAAGTTTTACTTGCTTTCCAAATTTGGATTGATAATTAAATTATTCATAATTTCTTAAATACTCTTTAATTTTAAGAGTTTATATTAACATAGCTTGGAGTAAAAATCAATCGATATTACAGGTTTGCTGAAAATTTCAAATCATTTCAAAAGGCGTGGTGACCCAATTAACAGGCTTTCTGTATTTTTCGGTCAGACACTATTTAGAAGACCATTATTTCAGGTTGCAGTTGAGATGTAAATATCTTTGGAGGGTATTTTTTTAAAGAATAAAAAATCTTGTGTTTGTATTAGAAAACTGGTTGGTTTAAACTCACAGGGAATGCTTTAATGTAA
>JABIYQ010000511.1 GCA_018702715.1 Desulfobacula sp.
CAACAACACCATTTACAAGGGTGATCTGCCTTTCCATCTGAATTATAACGCTCAGGCCCAGGGGAAAAATAAAAAACCCACACTTAAAGATGCCCAGAGCCAGGCACAGATAAAAGCTATTTACCAGGCGCTTGCCAGGACAAATTATAACAAGGCAAAGGCTTCAAAACTGCTTGGAATCCACAGAACACTACTCTATAAAAAAATGAAAGAATATAATATCGGACTTAAACCTGAATGACCGGCGAATCCAAAAATCCAATGAAAAGCCCTTTCTTAAAAAAACATCCATTATCTTTCCTTTTTAGTTTGCACACAAAAGATCCTGCCTTATTTTATGAGAATGCTTTAGACTCCGATTCTTTTCACAACAATTAAAAGCATGCACTTATTATCTAACACAAAGGAGAGAACCAATGATAAAATTTTCTAAAATTCTGGCCATATTTGCCTTGTGTTGTTTTGCCTCAACTGCCTATGCATACAAATGGAATATTGATGATGATCATTCTGAAATCCGGTTTGAAGTACGACACATTCATACCACTGTTTCAGGACAATTCGCTGATTTTAAAGGAGACATATTCTTTAATCCTGATAATCTTGATCAAAGCAAATTTAATTTTACAATTAAAGTCAAAAGCGTTAACACGCATAATGGAAAAAGAGATAATCATTTACGATCAAAAGATTTTTTCAATTCTGAAAAATATCCTGAAATGGCCTTTAATTCTTCCAAAATCACCCATATAAAAGATAATCGTTATTCTTTGGAAGGCATGATGAAAATTAAGGATGTCACAAAGAATATGAATTTTGAATTTCTATTTTTTGATCCACAATTACATCCTTTTGATAAAAAAAAATGGGTGGCAGGATTTAAAACCGTTTTTGTTATTCCCAGACTTGATTTTAAAGTTGGAAACGGAAAATTCCTGAAAATGGGCGTTGTGGGTAAGGATGTATCTGTAGAAATTTCAATAGAGGCCCTGAGAAAAAAATAATGAGCCTCTTTAGATACCAAAGGATAAGTGGATACCAAAGATAAAAATCAAAAGTCTGGAATTTCTTCCAGACTTTTGACCCAAGATTGATGAAAACCTGCTTATAAAATCTGCTTTAAAAAAAGCTTGGTCCGGTCATGATCAGGATTTTCAAAGAAATGCTTTGGGGTTCCTTCTTCAACGATCTTTCCTTCGTCCATAAAAATGACCCTGTCGGCAACTTCCTTGGCAAATCCCATTTCATGGGTGACACAAACCATTGTCATGCCTTCTGTTGCAAGGGTTTTCATAACATCTAAAACCTCTCCGATCATTTCCGGATCAAGAGCGGACGTGGGTTCGTCAAACAGCATAATTTTGGGATCCATTGCAAGGGCTCTGGCAATGGCCACACGCTGTTGCTGACCTCCTGAAAGGTTTGCTGGATGGGCGCGAGCCTTGTCTGCGATACCCACCTTTTCAAGAATGGCCATGGCTTTTTTCTCACGATCTCTCTTGCTTCTTTTTCTGACCAGTTTCTGTGTGATGGTGACGTTTCCTAAAATGGATAAGTGGGGAAACAGGTTAAAGGACTGGAACACCATTCCCATTTCAGCCCGAACCTTGTTGATATCAACCTTTGGATCAAAAATATCTACGCCATCCACTAAGATCTGACCCTGTTCTGCAGTTTCCAGGCGATTGAGACATCTTAAAAATGTACTCTTTCCTGAACCTGACGGGCCGATAACAACCACCACTTCCCCGGCTTCGATTTTATTTGAAACATCCACAAGGGCTTTGACCTCGTGGGGGACAAAAAATGTTTTATATATATTTTTTACTTCTATCATTTTGTTGCCGTCCTCCGTTCCAGATATTGTACACACATGGAAAGTGTAAAGGTCATGATCAGATACAGTATGGCGCACAGAATCCATAATTCAAAGGTCTGAAGGCTTGTTGTAATACCTTCACGGGTTGCCTTGGTCAACTCTCTTATGGCAATCATGCCAAGAAGAGATGAATCCTTTATCAAATTGATAAACTGTCCTGCCAGAGGCGGCAGGATGGTTTTCAAGGCCTGGGGAAGGATAATGTTATACATGCATTGAAAATAGGTCATTCCGCCGGACCGGGCTGCTTCCACCTGGCCGGGATGAATAGCCCCGATGCCCGCACGAACGATCTCCACCACATAGGCGCCGGTAAAAACAGAAAGCGCGGCAATACCATACCATTCCGGATCCAGAATACCGAATCCATTCATATAGAGAAGTTTATTAATCGTGGTCCCTAAAACAAAATAGGCAATCATGATCTGTACCAGCAAAGGAGACCCTCGAATGACTTCCACATAGGTAATGGCAGTCCATTTAAGAATCGGGGTGTCTGACACTCTTGCCACCCCGCCGATAACCCCAAGAAGAATTCCTAAAATAGTTGAGATAAAACTTATTTTCAGGGTGGTCCATAAACCAATTGTCAGAAGACCCGGTTTCCACCCCCCCACATATTCGGCAATTTGATCCCCTGGAGAAGTAAAGTCCCCTTTATCCAGATCAAACGAACCTTTGGGAAGGGTATATGTTTTATCACCCAGATCATCTGTTATGGTTAGATCAAACTTGTCACCATTTGCTTTAATTTCTTTTACTTCGCCATTGGAGTCTGCATAGATGGTCACTGTCTCTATATACATAAAGTATTTGGGTGCTTTATACCATCTCCACTGATACTCCACAGTAACAGTTGCATAGTATACTGCCCCGATCACAAGCAGCATCAAAGCAATAAAACCTGCCACTGAAGCCCAGTAAGCAGCCGGATTACTCAGCCTTTGAATATTGGATATTTTTTCGCCCATATATTTTTTATACCTTAAACCTTAGGATAAGCTAAAAAAAGGGCCGGCAAGAAATATCTTGCCGGCCCTGAATATTACTTGAAAATCAAATGATTATTCGCCGACTTTATCAAACCAGTCTGTGCTCTTGAACCATTTATTATATGATCTTTGCCACAGTCCGTCACCTTTATACTGAAATAGAAAATTGTTCAGGTAATTCATAAAGTCAGGATCACCCTTTCTAATAGCCATTGCAAGGGGTTCATAGGTAAAAGGAGTGCTCAGAGCAATGGTTTTACCTGCGCCGTGCTGGGCCTGAACTTTTTCAATAAACGGAAGGTCATAAATCAATGCATCGGCATTACCGGCAATAACTTCCATTGCAGCTTCTGCTTCTGCTTCAAAGGATTTGTACTTTGCTCTTGGGAGCATTTTCATGGCAGCCTGCTCGCCTGTTGTTCCAAGTCTTGAAACAATGGTGTATTTCGGATCATTCAAATCTTTATAGGATTTGATCGTACCTGCATGCTTTTTATTTAAAAGAACTGCCTGGCCGACGACTATATAAGGATTGGAAAAGTTGATCTGAAGATTTCTGGACTGGGTAATGGTCATACCGCCAATAATAATATCAAATTTATCTGTCACAAGCGCTGGAATAATACCATCCCATGCTATGTTCACCGGAACCCATTTTACACCCATGGATTTAGCAAGTGCTTTGCCCAGATCAACATCAAATCCCATGAATTTACCATCTTTATTGGTCATTTCAAACGGCATATAGCCCGATTCAAAACCAACACGAAGTTGTTTGTTTTTAAGAATGGTTTCAATAGTAGATTTTTTGGCCAGTTCAATATCATCTGCAAATACGGGTGCCGACACGAAAAGAAACGCCATTGCTAACAATGAAATTAATACTTTTTTCATCTTTTTCCTCCTAAGTTTAAAGTTTGACTTATTCCGGCTGCCCAAAATTTTTATTTTAGCAACCCTTTTAAAAGTCATGATTAAAAACAAACGCTTGTTTCAAATAAAACTAATATGTAGCACAATCATTTGAAATGGCAAGACTTATTTGTTGTATCGCCAATATCAAGGCGACTTACTATCATGACAACAACTGATATTGACAAGGGCAAAAAGCAATAGTTCAATAATAATATACCTATTCTTAAAAAAAGGATAAACCCCTTGACTTATAAACGTATAGCTTAATAATAGCAGGATAAAACACATAAATAATATTAAGTGTGATAAGATCGCATGGGCAAAAACAAGATAATATTATTCTTTGAAAATTTTTTTAAAGGCTTTGGTTACAATGAAAACAGATCTGATGATGCCTCATAAGTTAAAAATTCTGGCAGTCTCGGATTTTGTTGATAAATCTTTGACACAAATGATTGAAAACAAAACCCTTGAACTCCCTGACCTGATTATTTCCTGTGGTGATCTGGCCCCGGAATACCTTTCTTTTTTAAGGGATAGACTGGATAGACCTCTTTTTTATGTAAAAGGAAACCACGATATTAGGTACACTCCTTCCAATCCTGTGGGGTGTGAAAATATTAACCAAAAAATTGTCAGCTTCAAATCGCTTAATATTCTGGGTCTTGAAGGTTCCCTATGGTATAGTGGCGGCCTGAATCAATATACTGAAAAAGAAATGAAAAGAATCATCTTTAGCATGTGGTTTCCCATCTGGCGTAAAGGCGGTATACACATGGTTATCACCCATGCACCGCCAAGACACATCCATGATGCTGAAGACCGGTGTCATATGGGGTTTGAGAGTTTTAAAAAATTAATTAACAAAAGAAAACCCGAATATTTTATCCATGGTCATATTCACAAAGACTTTAAAACCCATGATGAAAGGGTTACAAATTTTAATTCGACAAAAGTGATAAATACCTGCGGATTTACCATTTTAGAGGTTTAGCCATGATAAATTTTTTTAAAAATCTTTTTTC
>JABIYQ010000558.1 GCA_018702715.1 Desulfobacula sp.
ACAGATCTTCATCTTGATTCCCTTCCAAAAATGGATAAAAAAATTTGTGAAAAAATTAACGGTCTTAAAGTGGATTTATGCGTTTTAACAGGAGACTACAGGGAAGGTACAAAAGGTAGTTTTAAAAACATACTTGAGCCTTTACATAAAATAGTTGCAAGCATTCAACCACAGGATGGTATAATGGCTGTTCTTGGTAATCACGATACCTGCGATATGGTTGAACCCTTTGAAAAGGCAGGGATTACAATGCTGGTTAATGAAACGATTGATATTTATCGTGGTGAAAGCCGGATCTCGGTAACAGGGCTGGATGATCCCTATTATTATTATACTGATCAATCTTTACGTGCCTTAAAAGAATCTCCTGAAGGATTTAAAATTGTTCTGGTTCATGCCCCATCCATGTTTGATTTAGCTTCGAATAATGGTTATAGTCTTTATCTCACCGGTCATACCCACGGTGGGCAGATCTGTCTACCAGGTGGAATCCCAGTGGTCCTGCATCTTCGCCATGGAAGAAAATATTATAGGGGAGTATGGCAGTATGCAAAAATGACAGGCTACACGGGTCAGGGAGTAGGTGTTGTGGGAATTCCAGTTAGATTCAATACGCAAAGCGAAATAACAGTGTTACGCTTGCATAGGAAAAAAGAAAAAGGTTAAAGAAAAAAAACAAAGGGAAAGGTCAATGTTAGGCCTCCTTTTTTTATTTCATTGCAATCTTGGCACAATAGTGTATGATGCAATTTAATACATTAAGTAGAATCAAATTTTCCTTCAAGGATGTTTTCCCAAACATTGTTCGTTACCATCGAAGTTTCTGCTGATTCAATAAACAGGAGAAACAATAATGATACCCTATAACACAAACCCAAATTATGTCTCGACAGAGATTAGCCCGGACCATGTTCTGGCGATTTCCCATAACGCCCTTAATATAACCAGTCCAAGCCCCTTACCATAAAACCAAATAAAAGAATAAGAGCGGATCTGAATGAATCCGCAGATCTATAAACCAGGAAAACGTCCTGGTAGATCATTACGTAATATATAGGAGTATTAATGAGTTTTAAAAATTTTAAGTTTGACCCGAAAGTGAATGCAGGCATTGTTGCCTGCGGCTATACAAGCCCCACCCCGATCCAGAAAGAAGCTATTCCACGGATACTTGAAGGCCGGGATATCCTTGGTCTGGCCCAGACCGGGACGGGTAAGACTGCAGCTTTTGTCCTGCCACTTCTCCAGCGGCTGCTGGATGGTCCCCGTAAAAAAGTGCGGGCCTTGATCGTAGCTCCCACCAGGGAGTTGGCCGAACAGATCCATGCCGATATAAGCAAAATGGCAAAAGGAACCGGTCTGCGCAGTCTTTCCATTTATGGCGGAGTAGGTAAGTATCCCCAGGTCAAAGCGATCCGCAATGGTGTGGAAATTATTGTTGCCTGCCCCGGCCGTCTGCTGGACATTCTTAATGACAGGGCCTTTTCCCTTAGCGCTGTTGAGGCGCTTGTTCTTGATGAGGCAGATCACATGTTTGACAAGGGATTTCTCCCGGATATCCGCAGGATCATAAAGCAGTTGCCCATAAAACGTCAAACCATGGTTTTTTCCGCCACCATGCCCAGGGAAATCCGTCACCTAGCGGAAAACATATTAAAAAACCCGGCAACTGTGCAGATCAACCATACCCAGCCTATCCTTGCAATTTCCCATGTTCTGTTTCAGGTTGCAAAAGAGCGGAAGACTTCTTTACTCAAGACTATCATCCAGGAAGAGGAAATGAAAAGTACCCTGGTTTTTACTCGTACCAAACACAAGGCGAAAAGCCTGGCCCTGGTGCTGCAAAAGGCAGGCTTCAGCGCAGCTTCAATTCAGGGCAATCTCTCCCAGCCAAAACGGCAGCAGGCCCTGAACGGCTTTAAGGATGGCACCTTCAAAATCCTAGTGGCAACAGATATTGCAGCCCGGGGGATTGATGTAAAGGGGATTTCCCATGTCATCAACTATGATGTGCCGGATACGGCTGAAACATATACCCACCGCACCGGGCGTACTGGCCGGGCAGAACAAACGGGTCAGGCATTCATTTTTGCAGGCCGGGAAGACAACAAGATAATATCTCTTATTGAGCGGAACCTGGGCAAAAAGATGCGCCGTCAGGCAACTCCTGGTTTTGCCTATGAACCAAAAGCGATTGTGGTTGAAGAAAAGAAAAAATATTTTCCTCGGCAGATGCCTGGAAGAAAGAAACCGGCTGCAGCCGGGCGGGGTAGAAACCAGTACAGCGGTTTTTTTGCCTCGACTTCTAAAAGAAGCAGGACAGCTCGTCCATAAGGATTTTGTCTGGATACCCAGACTTTAAGTCGCCGGATCAAATGATGCTTCGGCTATATAACAAACTTGGTTCCCCTAAGGGATCCATCATTAATGAGGATTTAGCCTTGTATAAACCAAATTATTCGTTTGAAAAGCGCCAGAAAGAATTGGCAAAGAAAAAGAAAAAAGAAGAAAAGAAGCAACGTAAACTGGACAAACAAAAAAAATCTGTCGAAGAAAATGAGGACACACCTGTTCCCGAAGATTAACCAGTTTAAATATTTTCTTTTTTGATTTTGCCAACAGGGTCGGGATTATTCCCTGCAAAAAAATTGGTGACAAATATCCGGGCTTTTGTTTTTTCTATGTGTTGGAGACAACAAAATACCAGTTGTACATTATTGCCGCGTTTGCACAATTTTTGGAATTGCAAAATCTTTCGATAAATATTCTATTTGGTATAAATGCCAATCCTGGCATTTATACCAAATAGTCGGATATAGCAAAAATTCAATATTAATTCCTAAACCATCGTAATCTTAATTTTCGGTATACCATAAATCATATGCTTGTTGCATAAGCGCCATATCAGTTGTGTCTGTAGGATTTCTAAGCAACAAGGGTTTCTATTTTATCGCAATATTGACAAGTCCTCCTCTGCTTAGTAATACTATTTTGAAATCCCTTTATCTTTATTTAGGAAATTTAATGGAAGACGAGATTCAATATAAGAGCAGGACAAAGTATAAAAAAGAGGCTGAAGACCTTCAAAGGCTTGGATTAGAACTCATTAAATTGTCTGTCTCACAATTGGAGCGCATTGAAATTCCGGAAAATCTGAGGACTGCCCTTATAGAGGGCAAAACAATTACATCCAACATTGCAGGCCGACGGCACCGGCAGTTCATTGGTGCCTTGATGAGGGATGTGAAGCCTGAACCCATTCGTCTGGCGTTACTACAAGCAAAAGATGATATTCCAGTTGAATTAGAAGCTGCGAAACAGACCCGGATGTGGATAGACAGGTTGTTGACCGGTGATTTGGCTGAGATGGAAACCTTGTTGTGTGAATTTCCCGGGCTTGAGCGCCAGAGGCTGAGGCAGTTGGTGAGAAATATCAAAAAAGAAAAATCAGGAGCTAAGACTTTCAAATCCAGGAGAGCCCTTGAACAGGTCATCATGTCGGAAATGAGTTCAAAATAATCCGTTGCAAATAATTTAAAATTTAATACTCTATCGATTATATAATTGAATTTTATCTATCTGTAGCTGTCTACGTGTAGAGCGCTATTTGAAATTTTTGACAATTTTCTTAATTTGTTAAATATTATGCTATTCATAACTTAACAATTTTTTTCCCCGATCTTGGCTTCGGACAGCCCTTTATTTTGTTATCTGGTGTAGGTAATGTCAATGATGCAGTTCTTGCAGGAAAAAGATTGAATGAAAATATATTGGCATTACAGTGAGTTAGATCAAACAGTTACTGTTTTAGGCGTTTAGAGCATCTTTTAGAAAAGACAGTAAAATGTGGTTTAACTCCGTCTCCAGTTTTTTGGGGGAGGATCACTATCAAGTCAAGTATCATTCAGGACACCTGATAAAGAGGCTTTCAGATTTTCCCTGAAGGTCTTTTTTCGTTTTTTTTGATGAATTTATCATTCAATATATGACTAATAGGGATCCGCTTTACAACCGTTCGCATCGCCTTGATTATTTCTGCACGCCCACGGTTCACCAAATGTCAACAACCATCGTTTAAGACCTTTCAGTCTTGGTCGGTTTTGCTCGTAATGAGCGTAACATTCATTATAGCACCTGGGAGCAGATTGAGATAAAGTACCTTTACTAGTTATCCCCCCGCCATAATTTGTTACGGCGCCTTTTCTATAACGCCATGATGCAGTAGGTTTGCATTTCCCCCAACTATACGTGCCTTTAACGCCTATGCTAGCTGTATACAAATTATGTTGCATTGACTCTTGATTATTACCTAAATCAAAAACACATTTGCAATAATAATCCTCTTCATAATCGCACTCGCCACCAAACATATACCAATCAGCATACCCATCTGGCACTATAAGTAAAACAATTCCAATAATCCCTAATACCGCAATATTTACCTTTGCAACCATATCCCCTCCATTTGTTTGTTGATTTGAATTCTTGCCAATATTTTTTCCCAAATGTATTTTTATTTAGAATGATAATTATGCAAGTGTCAATGGGAAATAATTTTTGATTGGATATTCTAAAATGCTGGGGATTGCGTTATGCTGCTATTTACACAGGGGACCATTGGAACCTATCCCGGTGCTTGATTGCCAGGATCTACCTCATACCAATTGCTATTATTATCAAACCTAAAATTATAATTGGAAAGTTCATTTTGTTTTCCTATAACCATTGATTATCAGGGCAAATTTATATTTTATTGTTTTTAAATCCTTTTCGGTGGAAAATTATAAAAAAAAGGTATGAAGTGCAAGAAAAATAAAATTATTTTAAACTTTAGTTAAGTACTTAAAATGTAATCTCTGCGGGATAATTCTTTACATTTGTAGGCCTCATTGATATTCAAAATTTAATCCGGTTTACCCGATGTTTCAAAAACTTATAACCTTGCTGTTCCAATTCTGTGTGGCTGCGGGAAACCAGTATTAGCATTCATTGAGGAGACTTCAATTATGATAGATAAAACAATGACACGAAGACAGTTTAATAAATTTTTGACGGCAGGTGTGATGGTTTCTGCTGAGGGCTTACTGAATAGTAGCCTGGTGGCAACGAGTTTTGCAAAAACCAGTGATATACCTGCTCTTGGAAGTTACTCAGCAACAAGTTTAATCAAGGCTATCAAAAATAAAAAAATGAGTGCAACTGAATTGTTGAAGTATTTCATAGATAGACATAAGCGCTTAGATCCAATAATAAATGCTGTTGTTACAACAGATTTTGAAGGTGCTTTAAAACGAGCTCAAAAAGCTGATGAAGCCCTAAGTAGAGGTGAGAC
>JABIYQ010000215.1 GCA_018702715.1 Desulfobacula sp.
ACTTTCCTAAACTATTAAAAAATAGAGGCTGAAAAGACTTGTTTTTTAATGCCTCTTTATGAAATTGTGTATAAAATTTATTATCAATCAAAAAAAAATGCAGGAGAATAATGCAACTAATAGATACGGCCAATACTTTTGACCTGGTTATCATAGGAGGAGGGGTCACGGGTGCAGGCGTTTTTCATGAAGCAGTTAACATGGGCCTTAAAGCTATTCTCCTGGAAGCCAAAGATTTTTCATGGGGGACTTCAAGCCGTTCTTCAAAAATGGTTCATGGCGGACTTCGCTATTTAAAAGAGGGGAAATTTCTTTTAACAAGATCTGCTGTAAGAGAAAGAGAGCGTCTTTTAAAAACCTATCCAGGTCTTGTAAATCCCTTAAATTTTTTAATGCCGATTTATAAAGACCACGGGCCTTCAAAATCATCCATGAAAATAGGGCTTTCAATTTACAGCTTTTTGGCAGGACAAAAACAGCATCAAAGTTTTACTAAAAACCAGACTCTTGAATTTATTCCACAGATAAGAAAGGACAACCTTGTTTCATCCGTGGGTTTTAAAGATGCCCAGGTGGATGATGCAAGGCTTGTCTTAAGACTTATAAATGACGGCTGCCTAGCCGGCGGTGTCGCATTGAATTATACAAAGGTCATTGGTATTGAAAGGGATAAAAAAGGCCATGTTGCTGCCATAAATGCCCTTGATACCCAGACCGGTCATACAGCTGAACTTAAAACAAAGGCCGTAATAAATGCCACGGGGGCCTGGGCAGAACAGTTTCACCCATCTCCTGAAAAAAGGCATCATCTGAGACCTTTAAGGGGAAGCCATCTTATTTTCCCCAAAAGTATTCTGCCCCTGGACAGGGTCATCAGTTTTGCCCACCCAAATGATTTAAGACCGGCTTTCATGTTTCCATGGAATGGATGCAATATCCTTGGGACAACTGAAGTTGACCATGAAAACAACCTTGATAAAGAGCCCTTTGTCACTGAAGATGAAGCATCGTATTTAATTGACGGATTGCAATTTATTCTTCCGGGCCTTGATATTACTTTAAAAAATTGTGTCGCATCCATTGCCGGCATAAGACCGATTCTTTCCAAAAAGAAGAAAAAGGCATCCAAAGAATCAAGGGAACATGTGGTTTGGGAAGACAAAGGTCTTGTGACTGTGACGGGTGGAAAACTAACCACATTCCGCATTTTGGCACTGGATGCCCTGAATGCTGCAAAAAAATATCTTCCAAAACATTTAGAAACAAAGCACTTAAAAACAAAATCAGGGAAAAAAGCTCCAAAACCAGATATGACCCCCGATATGAATCCGGAAATGAACCTTGATTTCCCCAATATTTCTGAAAATATCAGACAAAGACTTTATGGCCGGTATGGTCAAATGGCAGGGGAAATTTTAAAAAATAATGATGACAAGAGCTTTTCTCCCATAGCCAATACATCAAGTCTCTGGGTTGAGATCAGCCATGCAGCCCAGCATGAAAATATCCACAACCTTTCGGATCTGATGTTAAGAAGGGTAAGAATAGGGCTTTTTCTTCCCCATGGTGGTAAAGCATATCTTGATAAAATTGAAAAAATATGCAAACCCTTTCTTTCATGGGATCAAGAGCGCTGGGCAAATGAAAAAACTATTTACATAAACCTTTGGCAAAAATATTATTCCCCACCCAATGGCAGGAAATAGAGGAAAAAATTAAAATATGGTAAGACAGAACCTATCATAAATTTTAAGGAGCCTTGTTTTGGTCGACAAAACATTACTTGCAATAGACTGCGGAACCCAGAGCCTCAGGGCGATCATTTTCTCAAAAAAAGGGGAACTCCTTGAGAGTGTGCAAATTGAATATGAACCCTATTTTTCCAAACACCCGGGATGGGCGGAACAAGACCCTGAGCTGTATTGGAATAGTCTTGCCAAAGCCTGTCAAAAGCTTAAATCCTTAAACAGAGAACTTTTTTTAAATATTGCCGGTATCGGGATAACATCCCAAAGAGGCAGTATGGTCAATGTTGATGAAAAAGGTAACCCTTTAAGACCTGCTATCATTTGGCTTGACCAGAGGAAAGCCCGACCTTTTTTTGCCATTAAAGGGTTATTGAATCTGGGATTGAAGATGGTGAACCTTGAAAAACTTATTGTGGGAATTCAAGCAGAAGGCAAATCCAACTGGATCCGACAAAATCAGCCTGAGATCTGGGAAAAAACCCATAAATATCTTCAGCTTTCAGGGTTCTTAAATGTCAGGCTCACGGGTAATTTTGTTGATTCTGTTGCTTCCCAGATCGGGCATATTCCCTTTAGCTATAAAAAGCAGACCTGGGCAAAAAAATATGAGCTGCCGGCCATACTTTTCCCCATAGAAAAAGAAAAACTGCCGCAGATTGCCATCCCGGGGGAAATCCTGGGAACAATAACGTCCCGGGCAGCAGAGGCAACCGGTCTTGAAAAGGGAATCCCCGTGATTGCATGCGGTTCGGACAAAGGGTGCGAAACCCTTGGTGCAGGGGTGATAACACAAAACATGGCAAGCCTTAGTTTCGGGACTATTGCAACAGTTCAGACCACTTCTGACAAATATTTTGAGGCCATCAAATTATTGCCTGCCTATCCTGCGCCCGTACCCGGTTCTTTTAATTCTGAAATTGAAATCTTCAGGGGTTTCTGGATGATTACCTGGTTTAAAAAGGAGTTTGCCCAAAAGGAAGTTGAACAGGCAAAACAAGCCGGCATCCCTGCTGAAGAAATCTTAAACCAATTTTTAGCTAAGACCAAACCTGGTGCCATGGGACTTGTTGTACAGCCTTATTGGAGCCCCGGCATTGGCCAGCCAAAAGCAAAAGGTGCCATGATCGGTTTTGGAGATGTGCACACAAAATCCCATATCTATCGTGCTGTTATTGAAGGGCTTGGGTTTGCACTTTGTGAAGGCAAAGATAAAATAGAGAAAAAAACAAAGATCAAAATCGAAAAAGCGGCTGTTTCAGGCGGTGCCTCCCAGAGTGATGAAATCTGTAAAATTACTGCAGATATTTTTAATATTCCCATGGTCAAGGGCAGAACCCATGAAACCTCCGGACTTGGAGCTGCCATTATAACTGCCATGGGCATTGGTATGTATTCAAGCCTTGATGAAGCCATTGACAATATGATTAAAATCAAACGGGTTTTTGAGCCTGACCAGAATAATGTTAAAATCTATAAAGAGCTTTACTCAAAGGTTTACAGTAAAATGTATCAAGCACTTGAACCCTTATATTCACAAATCCAGCAAATCACAGGATATCCAAAATAATTATCATGAAAAAACCAACCCCATTCATACCAAAATGGCAGAACAAGGCCCCTGAAAAAGGATCATTCAGATCTATCCTGAAATGGGGGGATCCAAATGAATATAAAAACCCGAGCATGGGCTTTTTAAATGTAATAAAACAAGGTCTTGGTCTTTCTGATTCAGATTTTAAAAAGATGCAAAAACTGGGTGAAGAAAAGATAAAAGATACCAGGGTCTCCATGATTTCTGAAAGTGCCATCCTTTTGTTTGAAAATATAGTGGGAAAAGAAAACCTTTTTGTTGATACCTATGAAAGACTAAAATATTCAAGCGGCAAGGCCATGGAAGATATCTACAAGTTAAGGGAGAATATTGTCGATAAGATACCCGACCTTGTACTGCACCCACGGGACAAAGAAGATGTGAAAAAAATAATTGGTCTTTGCAATGATAAAAAAATACCTGTTCATGTATATTCAGGGGGAAGCTCTGTAACCTTTGGTCTTGACTGTCCAAAGGGAGGAGTGACCCTTGTCATGTCAACTCATATGAATAAAATGCTGGGGTTTAATGAAAAAAACCAGACCATCACCGTGCAGCCGGGCATGATGGGGCCTTTTTATGAAGATCTTTTAAACCATGCCAAAAAAAAACTGGGTACAAAAAAACGATATACAGGGGGGCATTATCCCCAGTCATTTGAGTATTCTTCCGTGGGCGGATGGGTGGTGACCCTGGGATCCGGCCAGGCATCTTCATATTATGGTGATGCCTGTGATCTTGTCATCAGCCAGGAGTATGTCACCCCTTCAGGCTCTTTTAAAACCCATGAATATCCCGGTACTGCAACAGGCCCTAAGGTAAATGACATCATGAAAGGTTCTGAAGGGTGCTTCGGGGTTCTTGTTGCAGTTACAATGAAAGTATTCTCGTACAATCCTGAAAATTCCAAAGCATTCACATTTATGTTTCCTGATTTTGAAAAAGCTGCCAAAGCTGCCAAACAGATCTGCCAGGATGAATTTGGAATGCCTTCCATTTTAAGGATCTCCGATGCTGAAGAAACAGATGTGGCAATGAAAATGTATGGGTTAAAAGATGGTATTTTAGATAAATTCATGGGGCTTAAAAATCTCAAACCCGGCCAAAGATGTCTTTTAATGGGTAAAACTAACGGAGAAAAAAACTTTTCAAAAAATGTAGCAAAACAAGTCAAAAAGATCTGTAAAAAAAACAAAGGACTTTATCTTACGGGCTATCCCATGAAAAAATGGTATAAGGGACGATTTTCAGACCCTTATATGCGCGATGCCTTAAATGATTTTGGCGTGCTCATTGACACACTTGAATCATCTGTAACCTGGGATAATATCCACAATCTTCACAAACAGGTTCGGGCCTATATAAAGAGTTTTCCCAATACCATCTGCATGACCCATGCCTCTCATTTCTACAGCCAGGGTACAAATCTTTACTTTATTTTTATCACAAACATGAAAGACATAGGCGAATTCAGGACATTCCAGCAAGGGGTCATCGCGTGTATTGAAAAAAACGGTGGATCCTTAAGCCACCATCACGGCATCGGAAGAATGATGGCGCCCTGGATGGAAAAACACCTGGGAAAAGAACAGATGGATGTGTTAAGATCCATCAAAAATCATTTTGATCCAAACGGAATCATGAACCCGGGAGGCCTTGGTCTTTAGCCGGGACTAAACGCCACAAATTCCGTCATTACGATGATCCAGGGAAAAATCGTCGTTGTAAACAATCTTCAGGCAAGAAGAACAAGTGCTACAGAAAATATTTTAAGACAGGATTTATCCGCCATAGAATCCATTGAAGCGACCATTGACATCATTGATGTGGAAATGGACAAAGATCCATAGTATTTGACGGTAGGTAAAACACCCCTTGAAAGGGTCCATAAATTGCTGTCAAAACTTGATTCCATAAGGCGAAGCACGGAACGGGGGTCTGTTGTGTTAGAGGGTGACAAGAGCCTGTCCAACAAATATGTTGGACAGGTAGAGTCAATCTTTAAAAACCTACCTAAGCCATTGAAATGGCAGTCTTTTTTGATACATGACCTGATTTTATTAACCGACATTCCCTCAAATGTTCAAAAAGCATCTGTAAAACTTGACTTGAACAGGCATCTGACAAGGTTTTACGATGCCATCCAAAAAGTTTGCATTCCATTTAAAGCTTTGGATATAATAAAATAAAACTGCTATCCTTTCTGACGTGGTTCGCAAACCAGGATATTTCGTTCGTCTATTTCCAGATGGCATTTTTTTTCAAAATTACTTTTAATTGTTTGTGTGCCCGATGCAGTCGGACTTTTGTGTTTTCTAAACTGATATCAAGGATATCTGCAATTTCGCGATGGCTGAAACCCATAATATCAAACAGCAGCAAAGGAGTCCGCAGAGATTCGGGCAAAAGCTTCGTCTTCTCCTGAACACATTGAATCATTTGCTGCTTGCTGTTCCAATAGTTTTTGGAACGATAATGGGTGGATGAATATTTCAGTCTGATTGATTGAGTTTTCTTGCTGGATTTTCCTTTTGGAGTTCCGGAAATGATCTTGACATTGATTATAGGCGATGCGGAATATCCAGGAGGATGTTTTTTGGTGATCCTTTAACTGGCTCAGTTTTTTTGAACTTTAACAAATGTTTCCTGGAATCAATTGGTCAATCAGCATGATTACCGATGTATTCAGCGGCTTGTCCGATGCAATATTTTATTAAACACTGCACAACTATAAAGTTGTTTTATTCCATTAGGCGTGCGGATATAAGCGATCAAATATGGGGCTTCATTTTTTGGTAAAGAGTTTATCTTCACAAGATTTAACGCGCCAATAGACTTTATCGAAGATTGAATCCATGATGAATAAGGATGATAGATTTCCAAACAGTGAAGGCTACAGCCCAGATCTGCCATATTTGCTGATGGATGCTCATCTGTCTGCCATTCAATCGCATAGGGCAGCATTCCCCCAGCTAAGAGTCTACCATCATCAGGAAGCCCAAAATACCAACTTAAATCCCCCCGGCTAATTAACTTAGTTTTTCCAAGTGAAAACTTTGCCCGTCGTATTAACTCATTGATATTTCCAGTGTTGACGACCCAGGTTAGCAAAGTTGGCTGCATCTCAATTTGCTTTTGAATAAAAGGGTCATCTAAACCGTACCATCGTGGACTATTCGGCGATTCAATTTGATGATTTATGGTAATTACTTCAAGAAAGGCGCCATCTCCAAGCCGCATCAGGTGATTATGGGTTCCCATTTTCCTATGCACGCCACCATAGGGTATATTAACTCCCAAACAGTTTCTCACATAGTCAACTCCCTGCATGAGGTTCCCCGCTCCAATAACAAGATGATCTATTCTGGTTTGCATATTTTTCTTATAACAAAAAGGTATATGTGTGTGTTTAGACTATTATTGTAAAGATCTGGATGTCATTTAATCTGGAATGTCATCCGATCTGCAACGATAAATAAAATTGTTCTTAAAATAAGTATCAACTTTTCAAAATCGTGTAAAGAAATATTCAATTATATCATTTGGCCTATCTCAATCAAATGAACAAATCATCTACTAATCCATATTCGCAACAAAAATTAAGCGACATTCATTTTGATACACTTTGGTATGCCATGACTGGCCATTAAAACCAGGTCGATGGATTCTGATTCGATTAACTTTATGATTTCTTCAGACCTCCTATTGAGGAGTTAAGAGTGAGATCAAAGTTTGGTAATCATTTGTGCTAATGCAGACAAATCATCTTCATTTGGATGTCCTATTGCAGAATCTGCATCCTTTATCCAGACCGGAGGCTCTGGCTTTTGTTTCACCTTTTCAAGAACCTTAGAGTTCACCTCACCCTGGCAGGTAAAAACACCGGCTATTGTAGCGTTGTTTGTCAGGTTACTCGCATAGTCCACAGCGTTTTTAACATGATCCGAATTTTTTGCCGCACCATGGCTGGCAAAAAGGAAAACGTTTGAATTGTTGTTTAGTTTTGGCAAATAGTCTATCGCTTTTTGGTCAGGTTTCCCGGCCTGGAACCAGAATCCGACGGCAATCAGATCATATTCTTCACAGGGAGGGGC
>JABIYQ010000615.1 GCA_018702715.1 Desulfobacula sp.
ACAGCATACTTCTGGATTCCCCTGAAAACTTTACGGCCTTGTGTGCCAATGTGTCTGAAAGATTAAACCGCTGGTTCCGCCAGATAATGGTGTGGTCCACTCCAGGGCTTCCCACCCTTAATATGAAATCACCCGTTGGCATGTGCATATCTGTAATCGCTTCATAAATGCCTTTTCTCACCTTCCGTCCCACTCCCGGCATTTGACCCATGCCTGCTCCAAATTTTTCATAGCGCTCTTCTTCAATATAGATTTTGCCTGCCCTGTCCATGCTGTGCTCTTCCCAGATAGGTGCATTCTCAACTGAATGGTAATAATGGAGGGTAAATCGCTCGCCAGGTTTAAGGGGCAGGACAAGCACGGGTGTTTTCTCTTTTACCAGGGCAATCTGAAGTTCCAGATCGCCCGGCATGAGCCAGGCGGTCAGGAGCAGAAATAAAACCAGGCCTAGCACGCAGCAGACAATAATTGAACCAGGCCTGGTCAATTTTTCTCTCCTTAAGGAATCAACCGGTCAGGTACTGAAATGTTCATTTCCTTCAAGTACTTTATTGTTCCGGGATGCAACGGGATAGGTGCATATTTAACTGCATTTTCAGGAGTGGTAAAAGCAGCCAGGGGATGAATCTTTACAAGATAATCATTGTGCTCATATAGGGCCTTTACAAGGTTGTAGACCAGGTCTGTTTCCAGGGATTTCTGGGCGATTATCACATTCATTACCCCTATCGTGGGTACTGCATTATCAATGCCCCTGTAAGCTCCGGCAAACAGATCTACTGACGTGTAGGCCTTGTTATAGGCGACTATTTTTTCCGCCTGCTCCGGAGTAAAGGGCACAATGCTGATATCATGGGTGGTTGACAGGTCCATAATGGAACTTGTAGGCGGTCCTACACACCAGATACCTACTTCGATTGTGCCATCCCTCAGAGCGTTGGCGCTTTCTGTAAATGAAAGCCGGCTGTCCTTATATGAATCCAGGGGAATTCCCAGCGCCTTGAATACAGCTTCGGTCATAAAATTAGTTCCGCTGCCCGGGCTTCCCGTGCTGATGTTCCTGCCCTTTACCTGCTCAATATTTGTGATCCCACTCTTTTTAAGGGTAACCACCTGCAGCACATTTGGATACATGATGGCCATGGAAAGGATATCGTGTTTCTTACCTTTGAATTTTGACAGCCCTTCATATCCGGCGATAACCGAGTCCGCCATAACCTCGCCGATAACTGTTTCCCCCTTATGGGCCAGTTTTACATTCTCGACACTGGCACCGGTCACTTCGGCAACCGCCCTCACCCCTTTTACATTCTTTGACCAGATTTCCGCAACGCCGCCGCCATAGGGATAGTAAACTCCGCCGGTTCCACCAGTTCCGATACTGATAAAGGTCGTCTTTGCAGTTGCAGTCCCGGTGAAAACCAAGGCCAAAAAGAATATTGATAAAATAAAATATGTTCGTTTCATTAGGCAAATCTCCTTATATATATTTAGATATTACTTGCTCATGGTTTTAATGATCAGATCAATTTTTCCGGGCGCACCGGTTTCTCCCTTGACAGGATAAACAAATTTTGCTGTAGCGCCTGGTTTTATAAGGCCTTTTTTGATTTTACGGGGAAGCAGCCCACCCACAGCCTTGCCGTTTTCAAGAAAGATATTGACCTTGAACCGCTGGTCTTCGCTACTGATATTTTTAACGGCTACATTAAAATGAAGTGTTTCCTCGCCTTTCCATTTTTTCATCATACATGAAAAATTTTCCAAAGACGCTTCCGGAGAAATCATCTTGTTTATATCTGAATCTTTGGCACAGGAAAAGGCCTCTCCTGCATTGGCAGCACCCATCATAGGCCCAGTCAAAAAAAGCACCCCTGTTGCAACAATAAGCAATACCCATGAAAATTTAATTTTACATTGATTCATAAGACTCTCCCTTTTTAAAAATTATTAAATTTAATGCCCCTAGTGTTACATTCTAAATGTAATATCAATCATCTTGCCAAAGGGAAAGTTATTTTTAATATTGCTATTTAATATTTGATAAAAAATTGAAAATTCTTGTAATCCTGGTCTGAATCCGGCGCAGAGAGGCTGACAGGCAATTAAAAAATCCCTGAATTTTAAATTAACTAAACAAAGATATGCAGGGTTTTTACAAAGCAGCCGGATTGGATGAATCGGCTTCCAAGAGGATTAACCCGATTTTATAAGATGGGTTGAGCCCAACGCAGTAATCGGGAGAATTGGCGGTTTTCGTTCTAAGTAAGTGGGGTCAGGCTTGCATAGTTGAGTTTATTGAACAATAAATGCAACTATGCAAGCCTGACCCCACTCAAATTGTTAATACATAAGCTGGGGTAAAAATAATATGATTTTCGGAAAAATGATCAAGATAATCACACCCACAATAACAGCCAGCAGAAATGGAAAGATACCCTTGAATATTTTTTCCAATGCAATTTCCTGTTCCAGCACATTTTTTGCTACTCCATAGACAACATATACGTTAATGCCGACGGGAGGTGTAATAACCCCCATTTCCGTCACCATAACGATAATGATCCCAAACCAGATGGGATCATATCCAAGCTCCATGACAACCGGGAAAAAAATAGGAACGGTCAAGGTTACAAAAGCCAGGGCATCCATAAAACATCCGCCGATGAAATAAATCCCGATGACCACTGTCATAACCAGGAAAGGTGCCATTTGAAGTTCACTGACCCAGCCTGCTATTTCAAAAGGGATTCGAGTGACTGCCAGAAATTTTCCAAAAATAACGGCACCGGCAATGAGCATCATAACCATGCACGAGGTCCTTAAAGTCTCCATAAGAGATTTAACAAAACCTGCCCAGGTGATCTGTTTTCTTATTATTGCAATGATAAGTATACCAAAAGCACCGATTGCAGCAGCCTCCGTCGGTGTAAAAAGACCAATGAAAATACCGCCTATAACAAGTGTAAATACTGCCAGGGTTTCACCAAGGCCCAGCAAAGCCTTGAATTTTTCTGTCCATGTAAATTTCTCACCGCAGGGGCCTTGTTCCGGATTGATACTGCAACGGATATATATTGTAATGATAAACAATATAGTAACAAGCAGTGCCGGAAAAATTCCGGCAACAAATAATTGACCGATGGACTGCTCAGTAAGGATACCGTATATGATCAGGACAACACTGGGCGGCATGATCATGCCGATCCCACCGCCGGAAGCCACAGATCCTGTGGCCAGCTCATCATCATAATTATATCGTTTCATTTCAGGAAGACCAACAGTTGCCATGGTTGCTGCTGTTGCCGGACTGGAGCCGCAGACTGCACCAAAGGCTGTACAGGCGGAAACAGTAGCCATTGCAAGACCGCCCCTTGTACTTCCCAGAAATTTGTAGCCCACGTTATAAAGACGCTTGCTTATTCCCGAGTTAAACCCGAGCTGCCCCATGAGGATGAATAAGGGAATAGTTGTTAAATCATATGATCCAAACACTTCATACACATTTCTGGACAAAAGAACCAGACCGGCATTGTGTGTAATCATGACGCTGAATCCAACAAAGCCGACTGAGGCCATAACAAATGCAACTGGCATTCTTGTCAGAAACAAAAGGATCATGATTACAATACCGGTTATACCAATCATTGTTGGACTCATTTTGTTTTTAATTCTCTTAATTGCTTAATGTTTTCAAAAATAGTCTCTAGTATGGTGACAGAGAAGACCAGTAAACCAAAGGCGAGCAGGTATATAATATAATAAATGGGAAATTCCAGGTTCATTGAGACTTCTCCCGTATCATGTATATCCTTTGCATAAAGAAACATCTGCCAGGTTACCAGGCAGAACAAAACAAAGCTTAAGGTCCGGGTAAAAATATCAATGATCAATTGAGTTTTTTTTGACAGCAGGCGTACCAGTATTTCCACGCCGACATGTCCTTCAACCTTATAGGTATATGGTAAGGCTGCGGCTACAATTACAGTTGCCAGAAAACCGACAAGCTCAACAGAGCCAAAAATAGGATATTTAAAAAAACGACCAATAACATCAACAACAGTCAACAACATCATGCACGTGATGGCAACTGCCCCAATGATTTTTAAAATTCCGGAAAATTTGTCCAGCGTCTTGAAGATTATGCTCATAAAATATCCTGCTTAGGATTGGAAATTATATACATTAAACAGAAATTGCGAAGGATTTTGGTTCATATACAAGGCGCATTAAAGGTTTAATACTCGATGTATTAGGCCTTTGATACAACGCAGTAGATGAGCCAAAAGACAAGTGATTGCGTTTAAGTAATTTCATTTCCAATCCTTATTAACTAACTATTTATAATATGACCGGCTTTAATAAAAAAAAGCCGATCATTTATTATTATCTAACCTTACATATTTGCTTTGATGAAATCAACAACAGCTTTCCCGTCAATCCCTTTGGCGCTTACTTTTTTAGCGTACTCACCCATAATCGGAGCAACTGCCGCTTTCCATTTTTCAATTTCAGCATCGGAAAGAGATATGAATTCCCCACCTTTTGATTTAAAAAATTCCACGCCGGCCTTGTCAGATGAATCCCAGCCCTGGCCATGTTTGTCTGCCCACTCAGCATTAATTGCCATTATGGTTTTTTGCTGTGCCGGAGTGAGTTTATTCCATTTGTCTATATTCATAAATACTGCAAATGTTGTTGTATAGGCAATCGGATAGCTTTCTGTGACATATTTAACTACTTCACCCAGCTTCCAGCCTTTATTAGCTTCAAGGGGGTGGAGCGATCCATCTACAACTCCTTTTTGTAATAATTGATAGGTTTCTCCCATGCCTTTACCGACTGGAGATCCACCAAGAGCAGCAATAACGCGTCCACTAGCACCGGTTGTTCTGATTTTTAACCCTTTCATATCTGATAAAGAAGTCACTTTTTTATCAGCCATATTGATAAGGCCGGGGCCATGGCCATGTAAAAACATGATTTTAGTATCATTAAATTCCTTTGGATGAAATTTGTTTAAAACTGCATTGGCAACTTTAGTTGCCTGCACACCGCTTTTATATCCCAAAGGAAGATCAATTGCGGAAGCGACTGGAAAACGACCCCTTGAATAAGCAAGAACAGTCATTCCAATATCAGCAATTCCATTTACGACAGCATCATATGTTTGGGGAGCTTTTGTCAGAGCTTGAGCCGGAAAATATTTAATGACAATTTCGCCATTGGTTCTTTTCTCAACTTCTTTACACCAACTTTCTGCAAGCTGACTTTGAATGTGGGTGGGGGGAAAAAAATTAGCGTAGGTGAACTGTGTTTTAGCGGATGCATTAAATGCGAAAATTGCACTAAAACAAAAAATTAAAAAAACCAGAAATGTAACCCTCTTCATCTTAATTGACCTCCTGAAAAAATTATTTTGAAACCAAAAATTAACTTGGGATATGTCCTTTGAATTAGTGATAATGTATTTACCCGATCAGATATTTTGTCGGTCATTTACTTCTCCTTGGGATTTTACCCTATTTTAATAACCCTATAACTAATTGTGTTATAATGTAACTATAACTCAGCTATATGTGGCATATATATTTAAAAAAAAGAAACCCTGTCAAGGGAAAACTTTGTTTTTGAAAATATAAAACCAAAACCATGTCGTTGATAGCTCAACTATTTCTTTGCTATGTAAATCTACCCTGACTTGGAGGAGGTTTCAGTATAAAGACAATTGATGCAAAAATTATGACCCGGATAAAAATTTTTATTGAACACCTTGATTTGTTTTCATTTTTTTAGAATACAATTATAATTCAACCCTGTATATCTTATGGCAGTAAGCAATAAAATAAATTAAAAAATAAATTCTTGACGTGTAGATGCATTATAGCTATAAAGTATCTAAGTAATAGCTGGCACATACCACTATCTTTTTATATTATGCTATTAATTTATATTGGTACTTTTTAAACAGTGCCTGACCGAAAACCCGTATTTGGATGGCTCATAGAGGAGCAAAGCTCAC
>JABIYQ010000617.1 GCA_018702715.1 Desulfobacula sp.
GATCTACCTTGTATTCAAAAGCTTGATCCTTAATTTGCACTCTTTCGATTGCGCCTTCAGGACAGACGGCAACACAGATGCCACAATCCCTGCATTGGCCACATGAAGCGCAATCCGCACCACAATCAGCCAAATTGCCGGCATCGTTTCTGGGATTATAATATTCCAGACTGATACGCTTTTTATCAACCTGTGGTAAAATATCGCCATGATCAGGGTTTTTACCACAAATTATCCTGTCAATATTTAGAGCGGCTCTTCTTCCTGCCCCAATGGCATCGGTAATCAAACCAGGGCCTACGACATCTCCAATGGCAAAAACCTTTGGGTCTGAAGTCCGGCTGAATTTATCGACACAGACAAATCCCTTTTCAAGGGTAATCGTTTCATCTATAAAATCAAGATCCGGGATATCCCCGATGGATATCACCACCGTATCTGCTTTTAAAACTTCACCATTTTGAAGCACTACGCCTTTTTTTGTAATTTCTTTTGTAAAGCAGGGCCATCTGAAAACAGCGCCAATACCCTGGGCATCTTCTTTTTCCCTGCCAAAGGCTGCAGGCTCCTGCACATCAATCATGGCAATTTCTTTAGCACCCAGTCGATAGGCCTCCGTGGCAACATCGCATCCAACATTTCCAGCACCGATGATGACTACTTTTTTCCCGGGCGTGACTTTATTTTTTTTAGAACTTTCAAGGAAATCATTTGCAAAAACAGCTTTTTCAATGCCTGGAACAGGCAGGGATCTTGGTCTTTTTGATCCAGCCGCAACAATAATAAAATCATAATCATTTTTAATTTTTAAAAATTGTTTACTGTTAATTGTCTGATTTAATTTTATATCTGAAATGACTTCTTTTACACGATTAAGCTCTGTTTTAAGCGCCTCTTCAGGGATTCGAGAACCGGGAATAACAGAGGTGATTTTTCCGCCAATCGTATCACTTGTTTCAAATAATGTGGCTGTATGCCCTTTTAAAGTCAAATGCCAGGCAGCAGAAATGCCTCCGGGGCCGGCACCGATAACAGCAATTTTCTTTTTACTTTTTTTATGAAATATCGGCGGTTTTACGTTTTCCCCGGCTTTTCCTAAAAGTCTTACATCAATGGGTGAATAATAATTTTGGTTCCTTGTACAAGATGCCATACAAGGGCTGGGACAAAGATATCCACAGACTGTCGCCGGAAACGGAGTGAATTCAAGGCCCATGCTGATGGCCTCATCAATATTATCAAGCCGGACCATATTCCATCTTTCCTGGACAGGAATTCCTGTGGGACAGGCTGCATGGCAAGGCGCCATATATCGTCCCTGTTCCCACACAGGAATATATCTTCTCAAATCGCCTTTTGTAATTAAAGGAATTGACCCTTTTTTTGTTTCCTGGAGATCGCCTATTAGACCTCCTTTGCCAAGTTCTTTGTCCCAAACCTGTTCTCTGAACCAGGACATGGAAGATTTCTCAGGTCCGCTTGCCTTTTCCTGGGGAGATTTTGCTTCAAGCAACTGCCATTGTGACCGATTTGAAAATAATGTTAACAGATCTTTTTTATTTATGTTTTCCAGGAAAACACCCATATGGGTGAGAAGCCAGTTCCAATCTTCATCAGACAGTGGCGACAGCTTGGCATCTTTTTGTGAAAATCCTTTAACACTGCCCCTGGCAAAGACTTTACCCCCCACCATGCCGACAAGGGGTCTATACCCTAATACCTGATCCTGCCCACCTGTATTGTGACCACAGATAACTGCAATGCCTCCGGCCATGAATTCTCCAAAATAATCCCCGGCAGATCCAAGTATCCAGAGTTCAGGCGGTTCAAATCTCGGATTTCTTTTGGTCATGGTCATGCCCCGGGCACCAATGGAGCCGCCAATAAAAACTTTACCCTGGGCAGCACCGTTCATTACACCATTGGAGGCATTGCCGTGGACAATAATTTCGCTGCCGGCATTAAGCCAGCCAATATCATCCGATGCCGGTCCCATGACTTCGATCCGGGTATTTGCATTGCCAAGAGATCCTGTTCTTTGCCCTGATTGTCCTGTAATCCGGATATGGACCTTTTCATTTCCTGCTTCCCAGAGTCGTCCACCAATACCATGCTGTCCAAAACCTTCAACTTCAATACTTCTGCGACCGTTTTTAATATGGCGATGAATGATCTCTTCTAAGACCCTGGAAGCGATTCTCTTATCATCTTTTTTACCGGGTATTTTAATAAATGCATCTTTATTCATTTTTGCCATTATTCACACCTCCCTAAACCACATACTTTATACTGAGGCGTTGTGCTGCAGCATGATCATCAATTCCAAGGGCATCCGACATCCCGATGGGAAGGGATGTTGATCGCCCAAGCGGGGCCACAATCTTTTTAAGCTCTATATCAAAGGAAACAAAAAGATCGACTATCCTCTGGGCTACATCTTCAGGGTCAAGCCGTCGGTAAAGCCTTGGGTCCTGGGATGTGATGCCTTTTGGGCAAATGCCCACATTACAGACATTACACCGATCTTCTTCCGTACCAAGACAACCGGCAGCCGTCTGCATGATATATTTTCCGATCTGGACACCACTGGCACCCAGCATGATCAATGCTGCTGCATTGGCAGCAAGATTCCCATTCTTTCCAATCCCGCCACCGGCAAAAATGGGAATTTCATTTTGTTTTCCTATTTTGACAAGATTCAAATAATTATCTCTAATGCAAGAAGCAATGGGATGACCCATGTGATCCATGGAAACTGTATATGCAGCGCCTGTTCCGCCATCTTCGCCGTCAATGGCAAGGCCCGAGGCAAAATCATTACGGGTCAAATTATTCAATACTGCAAGGGATGTTGAAGAAGCGGATATTTTAGGATAAACCGGAACCCTGAAACCCCAGGCCATTGACATGGATAAAATCATTTTCGCTACAGACTCTTCAATTGAATACTGGGTCTGATGGGTTGGCGGACTTGGCAGGCTGATCCCGGCAGGAACACCCCTTATGGCTGCAATGAGTTTGTTCACCTTGTGCCACATCAAAAGTCCTCCATCTCCCGGCTTTGCGCCCTGACCATATTTGATCTCAATGGCACACGGGTCTTCTTTCATATGGGGGATGGCATGGATAATTTCATCCCATCCAAAATACCCCGAAGCAATCTGGAGAATCACATATTTTAAGAACCTGGATCTGAGCAATCTAGGCGGACATCCGCCTTCTCCAGTGGACATGCGGACCGGCATCCCGAGCTCCTCGTTCAGATAGGCAACCCCCATCTGAAGACCTTCCCACATCGTTGGGGAAAGCGCACCAAAAGACATGCCGCCAATGATCAAAGGATAAATTTCTCTTACCGGTGGAATCCAGCCTTTTTCCCTCAATCGTTTAATGTTTTCCCTTGGAGAAAGGACCCGGCCCAGAAGGGTTCTCATTTCAAATTCATGTCGGCCGGCATCCAGAGCCGGGTCCGTAAGCATTGAGATCCTGGTGAATTTGATCCTGTCCAGTATGGATTGAGAAGAATTTCTTCTTCCGCCGCGCCTTCTGGGAACACCATTTTGGTTGACATGAAATTTAAGTCTGTCCAATCCAGGGTTTTTTACAGCGGCAATGGCATCATTTGGACAAACCAATGTACACATTGCGCATCCAATGCAGGCATTTTCCACACAGGTCTTCTGACTTATGCCATAAAAGGTGTCATACTCGTTAAGCTGGTTTTTATCTTTTTTAATCGATGTTTTGATTTTTCTTTTTTGAAACACTTTCAGTTCAATGGCCTTGACAGGGCAGACCGCAGTACACTGGCCGCAAAGCGTACACCTGTCATTGTTATACACAATCTGCCAGGGCAGATCATTCAGGCTTAAAGAGGAAGGTTCAAGCTTGCGGTTTGACGACATATTTTTACCTCCTGACAGTCAGGGCTGACAATTGCTGTATCAATGTGCATGGGTTGTATATCTTTTGTTTTATCGCGATCTGGAATAACTGCATCAAGGCCGCAGATTTCTGAGGAAAATCCAAACATGCCGGGTTTGCCGCCAACAACTCCGGGACGAAGTTTTTTTCTGTCCTGGACCATGAACATGGAATGGTCCGGCAATGTACCGATGACACAGTTGGGACCATCAATAATGAGTGGGCGACAGGTTCTTTTCAGGTGTGAAAGGAACTTGGCATCAGGATGTTTTTGAAGATCATCTTCCTGTAAAGGGGTAATGACATGTTTATATGCATCAATCCCCAGATCAAGGCCCACCAATGAATAATGGAGGATATGAGCAAAGACTTCAGAATCTGATTGATACCCCCTGTATCCCGGAAAATCCCTTGAGGTAAGAAAATCCTTAATAGGTGTAAAAGCGGTATTTTCCCCATTGGTCATGGTGCAGTATCCCTTTATAAAAAAAGGGTGACAGGCATACAGATTAATCGCATAATTTGTGTTCTGCCTGCCCTGGGCCATAATGATCCTGGCATTCAGTTCTTTGCGTTCCAAACCCAGGTAACCAGCCAGTTGCATGGGATCACCGATTTCCTTTATCATGATGGTATCCGGCCAGAAAGAGAATACGATCATATCTTTTTTCTCCTCTCCCATTTCACGGATTTTCAGCCGGATCAACATCAGTCTTTTAGAAATCTCGTCCTGTTCAAGTGTATCCCATCCTTCGGGCAGTTCATAGGCTCTGATCAGGTACAAGCCTCTTCTGGGTATACCTTCAACCGCTTTTTTAGGTATCTTCAGAGAAATTTTGTATTTAGTAAGAAACCCTTGGTCCATCATAAAAAGATCCAGACGTCGGATTCCTTCTTCGCTGAATATACCGGAAAGAATCGGTGCCTCTTTCATCTCTTCAAAGGGACCGCCCAGACCCTGAAGCAAGAGCCCCATACCTGATCCATCATGACCTTCTTTCATTACGTCGAGGGCCTTGATGGCCAGCATTGGAGATACGGGTTCCTTGCTGGTAAGGGCAAACAAACGACACATTACATATTCTCCTTGTCCTTAAAGTATTCTAATATTTTGCTTAATTTTCCGGGGAAAGGTACTTAAGACTAACTTTCCAAAAACTTTAGTTTAAAAAGGAAGATTTGGACACAACTTTTAAACATAATATACAATTTATTTTAATTATTATTGACAAATAAAAGCCGCTTTCAGTGTCCGCACCCGCCTTCCTTTTTATTCTTTTTTATCTGACAGAAGTCAAACATATGGAACAGATTGAGTTTATCGTTTTCAAAAAGCTCCAAGTTTTCCAGGATGGTATTTTTCCGGGCTTGATAAACTTTAATATTTGATGACATAAGATTTCTTTGTGACCCGTCTCCCATACACCTTGTAACAACTGCATCGACCCGATCTTTTTTATTAAAGACACCTGTTTTACACTTAGACGCTTCCGTGGAAAGTTTTTGGTTTTCTTTGAGCTCAAATTTCCGGGTTTCCAAATCTACAATTAAAAAATTTTCAGCAACACCGAAATGCTCGTCAATGATACTTTCCAATCCGTTGTTTTCTTTAACGGGAAAGGCTATCTTCATTACTTACCTCCAAAAAATAATCAATTATTACCGCCATCATACCAAAAAACAGTGTTAAAAGATAAGGGTTTATTTTCAAATAACAAGACAGCTGTTCCATGCCGGCTTACCTAAAAATTAACAGCTAAAGATTTTGTTTAAGATAAAGCATTGCGCAACCCTTTGCATCGGAGAGAGCCTGGTGGTGGTTGAGCTTAATCCCTTGTTTTTCACAGCAAACATCCAATGACGCCGGATAATAACCTTTTTCTCTATATATTCTTAAAGTACATTCCCATTGGTTTGAAAGATTCAGTTCAGAATAATCTAAATCATAATATTGCATTGTTTTTTGTAAAACGCTTCTATCAAATGCTTCATTATGAGCTACTATGGTTTTCCCGGCAAGACGTTTTCTAATTTCAGGATAAATATCAGGGAAAAAAGGAGCATTAACCGTATCTTGTTCAGTGATGCCATGAATTTTGATATTATACCAAGAATATTCATTATCTGGTGGCTGTATAAGAGATTGATACTCTTCTATGATTTTATTATTTTCAACTACTATTATCCCAATGGCGCAAGCACTGTGTCGTTTTCCAGTTGCTGTTTCAAAATCTATGGCAACAAAACTCATTGAACCCCTTTCTATATTTTAATAATTACAACACCAGTCTATCTTTCTCATCTTTTATTCCAAATATATTGAAAATTTATTGATATTGCAAAACAGATAAAATTTCAATATTATAATCAGCTTCGGACTACAGATGAAATAAAGTAAACTGAAATAGCGAAGGCCAATCTTTAAAATCTGGTGGTTCATCAACAAGGCGCATTAAAGGTTTAATAGCAGGTCTATTTGGCCTTTGATGCAACAAAGTAGATGGGCCAAAAGACAAGCAATTTCGTTTACTTTATAAAATTTGCGGTCCTTATTACTGCATGACAATAATGATAGCGCAAATGAAAAACAATAACAAAAAAGAAGAGCGGTCAGACATGAATATACTTGAAAAGGTTAAAAAAGATGGTCTCATCCTTGATGGTGCCATGGGATCGATACTGATCAGCAAAGGAATTACTGGGAATGAAGCGACTGAACTCTGGAACTTAAATCACCCGGACATTATCAAAGACATACACCAGTCCTATTATGATGCAGGATCTGATGTGGCAAGTGCCAATACATATGGTGCATCAGCCATAAAATTGAAAAAAATGGGGGTGACCCAGAGTGTGGAGGATGTGAACCGGGCCGGTGTAAAGATTGCCAGACAGGTCTGTGGCAGGGGTCAGTATGTAGCCGGTGAACTGGGATCTCTTGGGGACATGCTTTCACCCATGGGCCCTGTTTCATTTGATGAAGCTGTGGACTGTTTTGCTCAGCAGGCAGGTTTTCTTGAAGATGAGGGAGTGGATGTTTTCCTTATTGAAACTATTTTTGATATAAATATCGCACTTGCTGCCATAAAAGCTGTTCGCTCAGTGTCTGAAAAGCCGATTTTTTGTTCCCTTACCTTTAAAAAAATGAAAAAAGGATTTTTCACTATTTTTGGGAGCAGTCCTCAAGACAGTATGAAATTATTGGAAAATGCCGGGGCATCGGCTGTTGGTGCCAATTGTACTATCGGCAGCGGCACAATGATCGATCTGGCCTGCGAAATTAAAAAAAACACAGATCTGCCTGTAATCATACAGCCCAATGCCGGTCTTCCCAAGGCCACAAAAGACAATACCGTATTTTATCCGGAAAATGAAATTTTTTTTGCGGACAGTATCAAAGAAATCAAAAGACTTGGTGTAGAAATTGTCGGTGGCTGTTGTGGTACAACACCAAAATATATTAAAAAAATTAAAGAAACAATTTAAAAAACCAATTTAAACCAATTTTAAAATAGGAGGATCATAACAAAATGGTCAACGTTGAAATAACGGGTGGTATTTGCGGATTCACAACCCAGGTTTTTGCAGAAGATAAAACCGGTTACAAGGCCAGTTTCAGGTTAGAAAGCGATTGCCCTAACTGGAAAAGAGTCGATGCCATCCTTGGGGGAAAAGAACTGAACATGATGACTGAACTGTTTAAAGACAAAAAAACAGGCACCCTTAATTCCCAGGTACTGGATGTTTCCCTGAAAACTATTCCCCATGTATCATGCCCTGTGATATCAGGTATTTTAAAGGCATTGGAAGTGAGCGTCGGTCTTGCTCTTCCAAAGGATGCCGCCATAACATTTAAAAGATAATACCTATTCCTTCATACCTGCAATCATCATCAAAGGATACAGGAACGACTTGTTTGTCTCTGTTCTGTAGCCTTTGACTGATGTAAAGTATGATCTAATTAAAGAGGCTTAAGCATTTCCCCGAGGATCTTAATCAACTCTAAAGTATTCTCCTCACTTGCAGGCAAGAGAGGTGGCCGCACATTACGCCATCTTGCATCACCTCGTTTCCGGGCAAGCATTCCTTTCATGGCAGGAATAGGTGCATAGCCTTCCACATTCTTTCGAAAGGCCACCATTTCATTATTGGCCTGATCAAGATTGCCTTCTTTTGCACCGGTTATCACATCAAATACATTCCGAATTCCGGCCGGATTTACATTACAGGTTGCTGATATACATCCTGCTCCTTTATTTTCCATACCCTGACGCAAAAAAGTTTCCGACCCTGGAAACACAGCAATATCCGGAGCAGCAGCTATCACCTTCTTAGTATTTTCAAAATCTCCGGAACTATCCTTGTAAGCCACAATATTGTCGGGAAAATCTTTGGCCAGGCGGCCGGCAAGAGCCGGAGAAAATCCTATCCCGGCCAGGGGTGGAATATGGTACATGCAGATCCTCAATTCGGCACGATTAATCACCTCGATCAAGCGTACAAAATAGGCATACAAACCATCGTCACTGGCGTTCTTGTAAAAAAATGGAGGCAGGGTCAAAACAGCCGCACACCCGAAATCCACTGCATGACGGCAAAGAGTCACAGTATCTTCAAGGTTGCAAAGCCCAGTCCCGGGCATCAATACCCCCGGATCAATTCCTCCTTCAATCAGGGTATCCAAGGCAGCTATACGCTCTTTAACAGACAGACTTAATGCTTCACCAGTGGTGCCGAATGGCGAGATATAGTGAATACCCTGCTCAAGCAGCCAGGTTGCATGGCTGACATACAGATCAGGAGCAAAACTTAAGTCGTCGTTAAATGGCGTCAGAATAGGCGTAACTACGCCGGTCATTTTTTCTTTACTCATTTGTTATCGGTTCCTTTTTCCATATTTATTTTTATAAAAATCTCATTTATCAAATTATCAGGCCCTTCACATACCATAACCAAGCACTTTTTTGTAGCTGTAAAGCTTAATAAACCAATGAATATTTTAAAGGTTGTCGGTATTTTCTAATTGCAAAAAATATAATTTATCTTTTTTTATTTCTAATGAATCCATAACCAGCACCAATAAATCCGCCGGCAAGATGACTGAATTGTGAAATTTGATCAATTTTCAGCGTTGAAATCACCTCTCCCCCAATAAAAAGGACAGCAATTAATATAAAAGTAAGCGGTATTTCTTTGGATCGAATATTTGAAAATGAACCAAGTAAAATCAGCATGAACGCTATGCCGCTTCCACCTATCAAGGAATTTGAAAATAAAAAAGCATTTAGTAACCCCGTGGCAATTGCTGTAATTAAAATCATTTCCAAAAGCTTACCAGATCCATATTTTTCTTCAAGCAAGGGTCCTACAAGGAGAATTATCATCAGATTTCCTATAAGATGATTAAAGTTTCCATGCCCGGTAATATATAAAACCAGCCTGATATAAAAATATGGATCAAAAAAAGACAAATCGCCTGGAGAAGAAAAGTAAATTGCCAAAACTTTCTTACTGAAAAAAGTTAAAACAAATATCGAAATCATGGTGTAGGTCAGGATTACGGGTGAATTGTATTTAATTTTCATTAACACCATTCAGCGCTTCTGAACTTAATTGGTCATATGAGATTTTAACACTCGTCATTTTTTATAATTTTCATTTCCTAAAGTTGTAATTTTACTTTGCACCGGAAGTTTTTTAATCTGGTACTCAAGTTTAAAAGCCTCGGTTTTTGTAAGATCTTTCCTAACAGCCACCAATTCCACGGGGAGTCTGGATCTTGTATATTTTGAAGCTGTGCCCGTATTATGTTTAAAAATACGGGCTTCAAGATCTTTAGTGACTCCACAATACAAAGATTTATCAGAACATTTTAATAAATATACCAACCAATCTTTATCCCCATTCAATTTCATTCCCAGTCCATTGCCATCTTCAATTTTATATTATCAAACTCTTTTTCATTTTTGGTTAAAATCTTTTGCAAGCCTCGCACTCAGACAATATATGACAAATCAATAAAAAAATTTGTTTGTAATTTAAGTAGACGCCTTTATTCCATATAGTTGTACGATTACATGCCTTTTTGTACGGTAGATCAGTCTGACTTTGATTAATTTGATTCCTTTTTCAGAAAATGAAATTGAAGGTGAAAATTCATCCTTTTTAATGTAACTTGGAGAGTCAATTTCATACTTTTGTCCGTCCTGCGAGTATGCAATAATCTTTCTAATAGTTAAGGCAGTATTTTTTACACCAAATCTGATTTTCTTGTAGGAGGTCCCTTGGTTGTTTATTTCTATATCTGTAACTTTTTTTTTCCCTACAACACTTTTTTCTCCTATTAATTCCCAATCTTGGGCATAACAAGAAGAAATGGAAAATACTATCACCCAAATAAGATAAAATATTGTTTTTTTTTTCATGGGAATGCCCCCTTATTTAAATCTTTAATATCATTAAAAATTTCTTCTATAAAGATTTTTTTTATTTATTAATTACCATATAATGGTTATAAAATAATTTGCTGTCAAAAAGTTTTAATTTATTAACTTCTTTTGGCGGACTTAGTGGGTTAAAGAATTTTCAATTATATTATTTTTTACTATAGGAAGATCTATTTTGAGTGCTGCCTGCAGGTTAACCCAAAAACCAAGTCTTTCCTATTTGCAGCTAAGAGATAGTTTGTTACAGATTTGGAGGTGATGATGAAAAAATTTATTGTATTTATACTTTTGCTCTTCTGGCCATGTATCGTTCAAGCTGGATATTATCACTGGATTGAAAATGGAATCCACTATTTCAGTAACTGCCAGAAACCGCCAGGGGAAAGAGGCAGTTTTACTCTCGATGGAAGCCGTGTACAAACAACACCACAAATCAAGTCTGAGAAAAAAGAGGCTGAAATACAAGAAATCATAACAAAAATCGAAGATCGGGATGATAAAGTTGAAGAAATCAAAAAAACATATCTTCAACCCAGTGTTGATGCACTTAAAAACATAATAAAAATGGTTACGCCTGCAACCCCTGAACAATAGTTTGTATTAACAAACACTTTATAGAGGATTTGAAAAGTTCAATACCTTTTGAAAAATTTAATTTTGCAAGTAAATTTCTTAGGGGATGTCCCTGATAATCCCACTGACCCCAGCGATTTTTAGATCATCATTTAATATCTGAGAAGCAGATATCTCGACATTTTTCAGACCCCCTCTTTTGAGATTAATTTTACATTTTATGGTACCGGAGCGTTCCTGATTATTTTTTATTTGATTAAATAAAGTATTAAAGCCGGGAATGTATTTACTCTCCAGGTGGGAAATAATACTTGTGCCGATGATTTCTATTTCTTCTCGTTCAAGAAGGGTGCACATTGAAGTATTAATAAATTTGAACTCCCCGCGAATATTCGCTTCATAATACCCTTCTTTAATTTCCTCTAAGATATTGCGGTATTTTTTTTTGATTTTTTTAAAATTCTCTTCAGCTTGCCGTCGCTTTTTTATAGCTGACGAAACATGGGAACCAAAAACAATAAACAATGTACTTGCAACCAGTTTTTCATAAAATTGAAGGTCGGTTCCCATTAAAAGCAATCTTAAACTCAGATCCGGTGAATCCAAAAATCGGATCAATGCGCTAAAAAACCAGAAAAAAACTGTTATACAAATAGCAATAGTCAGCATCGAATCCCCTATCCGTTCATCGATAGTCTTTTTTTTATTCCAAAACTTTTCATCATAAATGACGGCCATGCATTCTCCTAATTTTTTACTTTCCAATTAAAATCGTATGGTTTAAGAGCCTGTAGTTTGATAGTTTCATTAATAAGGGTGCTGATCTTATTTTGATAAGAGCATAGGGAGATAATCATTGATAGCATGATAAATATGAACTTAATTTTAATTTTCCTCTGGTTACTGCCATTGGCCCAAATTTCAAATTTAATAAATGCATCCAAATAGACGATTTTTCAGCTCATAAGTTTGTTAAAATTCAATAGTAAAATAAACAGAATCTGTCAATAGTAGAAAATGATAGCAGAAATTGATCCAGGTCATTGAAGAGAACATTAATTTGTAATTTCAGATATACTTCGAACAGGAGAATAGAGTCCCAGTTTTATCATTAGGTATATAATGAGCTTTTATAAAATATTTTTCAAACTAAAAAACGAAACACCTTGGCAAGATTCAGAATATCGTTGATCAACATCAATAGCGTCCATACTTTTCTTCCTAAAACCCTTCACCATTAATTATTCTCCCGGTATTGTTTCTGAATAGCAACCACCTCATCCATCGAATTTAAAAAAACATCAACCATTCTGGGCTCAAAGTGGTGGCCCTTGCCTTCCTTTAGTATTTCAAAGGCTTTTTCATTGGCAAAAGGCTTTTTGTAAGGTCGTCTGCTGGTCAAGGCATCAAACACATCAGCCACTGCGCCAATCCTGCCCCACAGCGGGATATTCTCTTTTGCCAATCCTTTTGGATATCCTGTCCCGTCCCATTTCTCGTGATGGGAAAGAGCAATGATCCTTCCGGCCTGCAAAAGCCTTGAATCCGAGTTATTCAGGATGCGGGAACCTATTTCAGGGTGCTCTTTAATAATATCAAACTCTTCCACTGTGAGTTTGCTCGGCTTGAGCAGGATGGCATCCGGGGTGCCAATCTTCCCCACATCGTGCATGGGGCTTGCATGAAGCAGAAGTTCAACATCTCCCGGTGGAAGGGCAAGGCCTTTGGCCAGAACAGTGCAGTAATTGCTCATACGAAAGATGTGCAGGGCAGTGTCTTCATCCTTGTATTCTGCTGCAATCCCGAGACGTTTGATGGTATCATGGTGAGCCTGTATGGTTTTTCTCTGGGAATCCGTGACCTCTTCAAGTGCGCTTCTAAGGGCAGCCGTCCTTTTTTTCACTGTATCTTCAAGTTTTTCCAGGTGGTCTTTCAGGTCATCCCGGGCTTGTTTCATTTTTAACAGTGATTCTGTACGCACCTTTAGTTCCATCTGCTCCACGGGCTTTGCAATAAAATCATTGGCACCCGACTCGACTGCACGCAGGCGATCTTCTCTGCCGGACAAGGCCGTGACCATGATGATGGGAATATCCTTTACAGCGGGATCTTTACGAATACGCTTTGCCACCTCAAACCCGTCCAGACCCGGCATCATCACATCTAAAAGCACAAGATCAATATCCAGTTTAATTTTAGCCAGAGCCTCAAGGCCGTCTGCCGCAATCTCAAATTCATGACCAAAACTCTCCAGCATGGCCTCCAGCAACTCCCGGTTATGCTCTTCATCATCCACCACAAGAATGCGTTTTGACCTGTTCATTTTCTTTCCCCTTTTATAGCATTTGTCATATAATATGTGTTAATTGACTAAACCCTGCCAACTTCAAAAATATAGCCATATTCATTAAACAATCCTCAATATTCAATCCCCAAAGGTATAATAAAAACAAAACTGCTCCCCTTCCCCTCCCCCTCACTTTCCACCCATATCCTGCCCCCGTGGAGTTCCACAAATTTCCTGGTCAGGGCCAACCCTAAACCCGTGCCCTGCTGCAGTCTGGCATGGGAGGAATCAATCTGCTCAAATTCGCCAAACGCCCGGGCCTGATTTTCCGGAGCAATGCCGATACCTGAATCAGTTACGCTGACCTTGATACATTGACCATTCTCAATCCGTGCCAGCACGCACACACTCCCACCTTTTGGCGTAAACTTGACAGCATTGGACAAAAGGTTGAACATGATCTGTTTGAGCTTGCGCGCATCAGCCTCAACACTCAGAGTTGAAAGCTTTTTTTCCACCTTAAGATCAAGTTTTATGCCGTTTTTCATAGCTTTTTCTTTAATCATCATCAGACTGGTCTCAACCAGGGTCTTGATAAATATGGTTGACAATTCCAGCTCCATCTTGCCTGCCTCCACTTTGGAAATATCCAGGATGTCGTTGATCAAACTCAGTAGATGCTGACCACTTGTCAGGACATTTTTTACATATTTTTCCTGACGGGTATTTAGCTCACCAAAAGTTTTCTGAGCAAGGATTTCCGAAAATCCAATGATGGCATTTAAGGGGGTGCGAAGTTCATGGCTCATGGTGGCTAAAAATTCGCTTTTGGTCTGGCTTGCTTCTTCAGCAGCAATACGGCTTTTTTTCAATGCTATATTTGTTTTTTCAAGTTCTTTTGTGCGCTCTTCAACCATGTTTAAAAGGTTGTGCCTATGCTGTACAAGCTCTTTATTCAGAGAAAGTAGTTGTTTCCCCTGACCCTGCAGGTCTTCCTCCCTCTGTTTTATGCTTAAACTCATTTCATTAAAGGCCCGGGCCAACTGGCCCAGATCATCGGAGGACTCATAATTAATAGGTTGATCATAAATGCCTTGCTGGATGGTTTTGGCTCCGACAACCAGTTTCTCCATGGGTTGGGAAACCACCCGGTTCAAAAAAATAAGACCCACGGGGATAACCAGCAAAAGGGAAAGAAAAATAGCACCGAGAACCACAGCTTTGGTCCTGAACAATTCTTTGTCAAGAACATTTTTTTCCAGGCCAAAGGCGAAAAAAACCCTGCGTCCGTCATTCACAGGGAAAAACCGAACATCAAAAAAATGATTTTCATACTCAATTAATCTTTCCCCAATAATTTTATCTTCAAAAAGGGAAGCAGGATGGGAAAATGAATCGGGAAAAGCAAGGTCTTTTATGGTTCCAATGCTTTTTTTATTATTAATGAATAAAAGGCAGGCAGTGTCTGTTTTTGCTCCCATATATGACATAAAATCCTGGTCTAAAAAATTTAATACTCGTATAAATCCAACGGTCTCAATTTTTCCATTAGTGTATTTTTTTTGGACAGGAACGCAGACCTCAAGAGCTAAACGATTATAGTGAATCAAAAAGGTGCCCTGGTTGATCTTTGGAACGGGAGCATCCATCTGCCCTTCAAAAACATTGGGCATGGGGTAGCCGGTCCAGGTTTCAAAGTCAGGTATTCCAGACAGCAGGAACACGGGCTCACCATTATCAAATGAAACAATCCCCGTTCTTTCTCCAGTCCAATTTGTAAAATAGAAAGAGATTAAAGTTCCAAATCCGTCATATACCGCAACAAGGCCGTGGTTATGGCCACTTGCCCTTTTTTGAAGCTCCCGGGCCAGTTTTTTCTTTTCAGGATCAAAAATAATTGCCTGGTAATCCTTTTTACTGGAATAGCGGGAAATCATGTTCACAGGGGCTATTATCTCATTCATTTCTGCCAGTTTTTTAGCATTCCTGAGCAGGTTTGACTCCATTTCACTTGCATGGTTAATAAGATTGGCCCGGGTCCCTTGGATTTTAAGTATGGCATTTTTTTTAAAATCACGATTGGCAAGGTAGCTGATAAAAAATCCTGACAGGCCAAAGGCAAGGATTAATGTTAACAGCAATCCTGAAATGATTTTTTTACTTAAATTATTTTTGCTTTTCATCTTTTCCCCGCTATTCGTATAAACCCTTTGTTGGCCTATATCCCACAAGCCCTTTGAATTTCCCGGCTCCTGTACCATATATATCAAAATATCGGATTAATTTTTTCAACATTATCTTTGGTTATCATTATGGATTCAATCCTAATCTGTTTAGGAACTTTTTCCTCTTTCAGAATTTTCAAGGCAGCCTGTGCTCCTTGTTTTCCGCAGGTGGGATAGGTAAAGGATGCTGATTGCTCTCCAATCCTGATAGCCTGTCTTGCCTCGCTGATATAGTCAATCCCCACCATCAGAAATTTTTTTGGATCTTTTCCAGCCATCTTTAATGCCATGCGGGCCCCCGTGGCCATGCTGTCGCTCTGGGCATATATGGCATCAAATTTTTGGTCTTTCTCCAGAACTTCCTCCATGACCATGATGGCATCGTTTCTCAAATAGTTGGCCGTTTTGACGACTGCAATCTCAATTCCCCCATATGACTTGATTTGCTGGAGAAAACCCTGGGTCCTGTAAATGGTGGAGGTTGCTCCATCTACACCCTTTAACATCAATATCCTTCCTTTTCCTTCCATTTTCTGGGCCATATATATGGCTGCCTGCCGGGCGATCTGCCTGTTGTCCGGGGCAATGAAGCAGGTATAGTCCTGGGTGGTAATAGTTCTACCAATAAGTACCACGGGAATACCCTTTTGAAAGGCCGAAGATATGACCGGGGTCATGGCCTGTGCATCCATGGGGCTTGTGATAAGGATATCCACTTTTTGCTGGATCATGTCCTCAATGTCCAGGACCTGTTTTGCTGCCTGGCCCTTGCCGTCCGTGTAAAAAAAGGTGATAAAGGGATATTTTTCAAGCTCTTTTTTAACATCCATAACCTGAGCCATACGCCAGTCATTGGCCATATTATCCTGGGCAAACCCTATAACAAAGGTTTTTTTGCCAGGCCACTCATCACTTGCCTGGGCCGTCAAAGCAAAGAAAAATAAAGTTAATAAAATGATCTTGCCGGCAATAAAAAATATTTTGTTTAGACTATTATTCATATTCTCTGCCTCCTTTTTTTTAATGTGTTCAGGTTATAATTAAGTCTGAAATTCAAGAGAGAAGTATTTTTTCAATTCCAGAAAGCAATTTGTCGCAATGCAGCAGGAACAATGAATTTTTCAGCCATGATATCCAATAAATACTGCCATACGATCAAGGTATCCTCTGATATTCTTATTTCATTGCTCAAGTCCATTTTATATTCTCCTAAAAGATTGTCACTAAAGATCTTTAATATTCAATATTCAATCCGAAATCCCCAAAGGTATAATAAAAACAAAACGGCTCCCTCTCCCCTGCCCCTCACTCTCAACCCATATCCTGCCGGAATGGAGTTCAACCAGCAGTCTGGTCAGGGCCAATCCTAATCCCGTGCCCTCCTGTTTGCGGGCATAGGTGGAGTCAATCTGCTCAAATTTGCCAAATATCCGGTCCTGATCTTTGGGATCAATGCCGATACCATTGTCAGTCACGCTGACCCTTATATATTGAATATTGACTATTGAAGATTGAATATTGTTGTTTGTTGATTGAACATCATTGCTCTTACTTTGCGCCTTTGCGCCTTTGCGAGAGATATTCTCACCTGCATTTTTGCGAGGGATATTCTCACCTGCATCTTTGCAAAAGATGTTCTCATCAAAATTCGAAATCAATTCAGCAGCCACACAAATTTTCCCGCCTTTTGGCGTAAACTTGACAGCATTGGACAAAAGATTGAACATGATCTGCTTAAGCTTGCGCTCATCAGCTTCAACAACCAGGGATGAAAGTTCTTTTTCCACAGTAAGCGCAAGTTTTATACCGGTCTTCATGGCTTTCTCCTTGATCATGATCAGGCAGTTCTCAAGCAGGCCCTTGATGTTTATCCTTGACAATTCAATTTCCAGTTTGCCCGCCTCCACCTTGGAAAGATCCAGGATGTCGTTGATCAGACCCAGCAGATGCCGGCCGCTGGTCAGGATATTGTCGATATATCTTGCCTGCTTGGCATTTAATTCGCCAAAGGTCTTTTGGCCCAGAATTTCCGAAAATCCGATAATGGCATTCAAAGGGGTGCGCAGTTCATGGCTCATGGTGGCCAGAAAATCGCTCTTGATCAGACTGGCCGCTTCTGCCATTTCTCTGGCATCTATTAAATGTTTTTCGTTTTCCACTAAAGCCATCCTGCTTTTCTGGAGTTTATGAAAAAGCAGGTCATAGGGTTTGGTAAGACCCGTTACAACAATGGCCCTGTATATAAGATAAAATGCAATGATCTTTAAAAAATGCCCTATAATATTTGAAAATCCATACATACTGATGTAAAAGGTAAAGACCAGCTCCGATAGAATGGTCAGGACAATGGAGCCGATCAGGAATCTTAAAACGGTTCTCTGGATTGTGCTTTGTTTTTGCCGGAAAAACAAAATGGCCGTTGCAAGGATCATACAAATGATATACTCGCTGATCTTTTTAAAGGGAGTCAGTCCCTGACCTTCTATAAAACAGACGGGAAAAACCGGCCAGAAAAAAATTAAGCCCAGCGCCAGGCAGACCGTTGTAATATAGACGGCAACAGCCAGGGGAACATTTAATCGTTTCCCGATAAAAAACGGGGTCAGCACCAGCGTTATGGCCTGAATATAACGGGCCGCTATCCATAACTGGACAGCAGGATAGGTATTATCGATTTTTAATACATTCATGCCTGTATATGAAAGCGTATGCATCAGATCCAGGGCACCGGCAGCAGCAAATCCCAGGGCAATCAAAAAAAGAAAATCATTCTCCATATAGCGCCGTGCATTCCAGGCAAGCATAAACAGGGCAAAGGCCACGGCAACGCTGAAAATCTCTGCAAGGGAATGAAACAAAAGAAAATTGTAAAAGCTTGTAATAAACAATCCTGCCAAAACCAGACATAAGCCTATAATGGAAATAAGTTTTTCCGACCATATTGAAATTTTTACCATCTTTTTTTCTCCATGAATCAACCTTTCGTGATATTTTCCTGCATCTTTGCGGGCAGGAACACAAAAAACCGGCTGCCTTTGTCTTTGCCCTCGCTCTCCACCCAGATTTTGCCCTTATGCATTTGTACAAACTTTTTTGTCAAAGGAAGGCCCAGACCCGTTCCAGGTGTTTTGCTGGAATATCCCTGATTGACTTGGAAAAAATTTTCAAAAACCTTCTCTCTCAATTCAGGAGGTATTCCTGATCCCGTATCTTTAACGCAGATAACAACAGCAGGAAATGAATCCTGCTCATTGACAACTAAGATTTTAAACGACTCTTTTAATTCCCCATAATTTGAAATATAGTGTGTGGAAAGTGATATTTTGCCCCCACTGGGTGTGAATTTCACGGCATTTGAATTCAGGTTGTATAAAGTCTGTTTCATTTTTTTCTCGTCCGCATAGATCTTTGCTACAGTTAATTTTTCGTCTCCCTTGAATTGAAGTTCAATTCCATGTTTCAAAGCTTTTTCCCGTATCATGAGCAAACTATTCTCAACTAAATCATTGATATTTAAAAATTCTGGTTCAAAAAGCATTTCTCCTGCCTCCACCTTTGAAAGATCCAGGATTTCATTAATCAGGGATAACAGATGCTGACCGCTTTCAAGGATATCATTGACATAGTTTGTCTGTTTTTTATTCAGCTTTCCAAAATGCTGGTTTTCAAGAATCCCGGAAAAACCAATAATGGCATTCAAGGGGGTTCGAAGTTCATGGGACATGCCTGCAAGGAAGTGGGATTTGGCACTGTTTGCCTTTCTTGTCTCGTCAAGGGCCTTTTCAAGCTTTTCTTTTTCAGCGATAAGGGCTTTTTCATCATTTAAGCTTTTTGTAATATCCCGCACTAAAGCAAAAAAACAGTGTTCACCTTCAAATATGATTCGAAGCCCTCTGACATTTGTATGAAATGTCGTCCCATCTTTTCGTACATCTACAGTGCTGCCGGAAAAATTTCCTGTCTGTTCTATCTCTTTTACAAATCGTTCAAGTTCCTTATGAAACTCTGGATGCATTAGTCTTGATGCCTGCATGCCGATTATCTCTTTTTTAGAATACTGATATAAATCACAGAATGCTGAATTCACAAATTGAATAATGCCATTTTGGTTGACAATTACTATGGCATCCTGAATTGTATTCACAACTCGATAATACCGATCCTGGCTTTCACGAAGCGATTGTTCTGCATTGCTTCGTTCGTTAATTTCTTTTCTCAAACGATGATTAAATATAAACAGAATTAAGGCGATTAAAAGCCCAAGGGCTATAAGAAGACTTCCAATTTTTATGAAAGGGTGATTCCAGTCAAAAATCTTTTTCGTTGGATTGTAGATGAATCCTTTTAGCGTGTAGCCCGTTTGAATAATACCTAATTTTTTATATGTATCTGCGATATGAATCCACCTTCCAGGGTTGGTATGTCCAAGCTTAACAAAATTGGGCAAAATTAACTTTTGATATTCGGCTGCTTCGTTTGCCAGGGCTTTTTTGTTTAATTCCTTATTGCCCGGGCCATATTTTTTTAAGATAATATCAATAATCTCATCAGGATGTTGCAGTGCATAATCCCATCCTTTGAGGCTGGCCCGTCTGAATGCAGAGACTCTTTCAGGATGTTCTTTTATTTCTGCCTCCGATGTGAAAATATTATCGCCATAAAAATCAATTCCATATCTCATTGGCCTGATTATTTTATAGCCTATGTTTTTTTGTTTTAGCTTAAATGGCTCAGAAGAGATATAAGCGGCTACTGCATCGACGTTGTCATTAATAAGATCATCAAGGTTCCATGTGGGCTGCAGTATATTGATTTTGGTTTCATCAAGGCCTTCTTGGAGAAACATCGCGCGTATCTCTGCAGATTTATACCCTTTGACCAACATTAGATTACGATCATATAAATCATGAATATTTAAGATGCCTGAATCTTCTTTGGTCAGTATGATGGCCGGCGAATGTTGAAAAATGTTTGCGATAACAACAATAGGTAATCCGTTTACACGATTTATAAGAATATCCGACATACCAATGCCATAGTTTACTATACCGGAAACAACGTCTTCAACTTCATTCCCACCAGGTTTCCCCTCTATCAATCCAACGGTTAACCCTTCATCGAAATAGAACCCTTTTTCAATTGCAGCATAATAGCCGGCAAACTGAAATTGATGTTTCCATTTTAATTGAAGCGTTATTTTCTCCAATGCGATTGAGCTGTTAGATGAGGAAAAGAAGATGAACAAAATTGCAATAAAAACTTGTCGGATCATTTGTTTATCCTAACATTATGATTGGAATTCTTTTTCGGGAATATCAAAATATTATATTTACCGGTAATTCTATTCCCATAAACGATAATCTTTTCTCAATATTTAACCAAAAGTGTCTTAACACTTTGTCCACTTTTTGGGTTGAGCCATCCCTCAGGTAACTCTTAGACGTCAGTTAGCTGGTTATTATTGGGCAGGAACACAAAAAACCGACTGCCTTTATCTTTTCCTTCACTCTCCACCCAGATTTTGCCCTTATGCATTTGTACAAACTTTTTTGTCAAAGGAAGTCCCAGACCCGTTCCAGGTGTTTTATCAGAATATCCCTGGCTTGCCTGAAAAAATTTTTTAAAAATATTCTGTGTCATTTCAAAAGGTATTCCAGATCCCGTATCTTTAACGCAGATAACAACAGCAGGAAATGAATCCTGCTCATTGACAACTAAGATTTTAAACGACTCTTTTAATTCCCCATAATTTGAAATATAGTGTGTGGAA
>JABIYQ010000618.1 GCA_018702715.1 Desulfobacula sp.
GGTTTCTTTTTTAAATTGTGCAAAGGAAATCAATATGATTCCCGCCATCACAAGCAAAAATAATAAAAGGATGATAAATTTTGTTTTTTTCATTTGATTTGTCTCTTGGAATGTTTTTTAAAATCTGAGCCGAAAACTTGAACCGAAAACTTTAACCGGGATAAAAAAATAAAATTACTGGAGGGAACATAACTCCGTCCTGTCAGTTACATGGGGCTGACAAGAAAAAAATGCAATTCTTGATTCAAACAACCTTTACTAAATATAGCAAAAAATGCAATGATTATTTTTATATAATCTTTGTCCCGGGCTATTTTCAAGATTATTGGGCTTTGTGAAAGTAAAGAAAAAATGTTTCTTTTCCAAATTATTTTCCTTTTTTTTTATACCTTTTACCTTGAAACGTATCTCTATTTTCAAGAGTTGTTTGAATCATGTTAAATGTTTCTCTGTATCGGCCTGCCCACAATGGAGCTCGCAGTTCATCCGAATGAGGGTCGCCTGTAATTCGCTGAATAATAATTCTTTTGGGAAGCAGTTCCAAAAAATCGCATACCCTATTCACATATTCCTCCTGGTCCATGGGAAAATAGTCGCCGTTTTTCCACATTTGGTCAAGGCGGGTCCCCTTGATGACATAAAGCAAATGAATTTTCACCCCGTTAATATGGCTGTCAGCCAACATTTTCGCGGTTTGCAGCATCATTTTTCTGTCTTCGCCGGGAAGTCCTAAAATGACATGGGCACAAATATTGATCCCCCTGCCCCGGGTCAAATCCACTGCTTTAAAAAAATCTTCAACCCTGTGACCGCGGTTAATTGTTTTTAGGGTTGTATTATGGGCAGACTGGAGGCCATATTCAAGCCAGACCAGATAAGATTTAGTATAGGAAGCGATAAGATCAAGTTTTTGCTTATCAATACAGTCCGGCCTTGTTCCAATGGACATTCCCACCATGTCTTCACAACAAAAAACTTCATCAAACATTTGCTGCAATAGTTCGTAACTTGTGTAGGTATTGGTGTAGGATTGAAAATAGGCCAGAAATTTTTTAGCTTTATATTTTTTTATCATTCCGATTTTGCCTTTTTCAATCTGCTCTTTTATGGACAACCCTTTTGCAAACAAACCAGAACCAGACCCCTTTAAATTACAATAAATGCACCCCTTTTTTGAAAGCACTCCATCCCTGTTGGGGCATGATAGTCCTGCATCGATGGAAATTTTTTGAACCCTTTGACCAAATAATTGTCTTAAATAGGTATTATAGTCTGAATATCTCTTTTTTTTTTCCACTTAACACATCCCGCTTCAAATAGAGTAAACGCTTTCTTTTTGTTAAAAGCCTATTTTAATACTTAGGCTCCTATTTAGCATTATTTGCTGTTAAAAATCAAAGCAAGACATGCCATTCTGGATATTTGCCATAAGAAATTTTGCATAACCCGTTAACCCTTTCCAGGCTGGTTGCCTTACGTCCGCTGTATGGACATTGCTACAAGCTCTACGATTACTTTCGCTGACCGCCATGAACTCGCTCATTCTTCGCTCAAACACCATGGCGGCTTAACCGCTACTGTAATCAAGAGTTTGTAAGCCATGATCCATAATGCTCCAGTAAGGCAATCACCCTTCCACTGGAAGGTATAGCAAGTTCATAGATGATTTTTGCAAAATAAAATTTGGTCTTATCCTTTTCAAGGATTGTACTTGTTGGCACAGCAACTAGTTCAGGTCAATTTGCCTTGAATGAGCATTTTGGGATGTGTTGTTACAGGCTCTGGCGGGCGGTGCGTTAAGTGGCGGGAACTGTTTGAGGGAACCCCGAGTTTTTCCGCCACAAGTGCAGCCCGACATAGAGCCTGTCAATATGTCCCATCCAGCGATGGAAAGGTAAACTGGCCTGAACGGGTATCGGGCAAATATCCGGATGCCATTGAATCCATAATATCAAATAAAAGATTAGCAGATAAAAGTTGGAATTTTATAAAAAATCATCTATCCTGTACCCAGTCAATGGATATAAACTAGTGCCTGACCGGAAAACCGTGTTTGGGTGAAAAATTGCCTATATACAAGGCGCAAGAAAGTTTGAAACCGGAGTGTACTACTGTACATGAGGCCCGATTTATAATTTGGCAAACTTTTGCAGCAACGCAGTAGATGGGTGAGTTTTCACCCAAACACAAACTATTTTGAAAAAGGAGGTGCTTATGTCAAGTATAAATTTTCCTGAGTTAAAGGAAAAATTTGAGATTCAGACCTATACGAATATCAAAAACATGGATAGAAGTATTCATACTCCTTTTTCAGGATCTCCTAAAAAGCATCCCTATGATAAAAGTCGTGTCATCCTTGTGGCAGACCCATTTACAGACAACACCTTTTATTATGAATTCAGGGGTGAAGACATTACCTGCGCCGAAGAACTGGCCAGTATCACCAATATAAATGGTGAATCCATTCCAATGGTCCGTATTTGGGTAAAAAAACAGAGTATTGCCGTCCAGTGCACCCCATTTATCGTGGATACGATTAAGCGGGATTGATATTAAACCCTAACGTTGCAAAAGATAGTTCACTGGACAAAAACGGATTTCATCCTTTATTTGTGGTTCCTCTTAATTTTTAAATCGTGTTATTGACCAAAGCCTCAAGCAATCCTATATTAAGAAACTATGAATTTTAATTTTCAAACATATGATGTCATTGTTATCGGTGCAGGGCACGCTGGGTGCGAAGCAGCCCTTGCATGTTCCCGCATGGGATGTAATACCCTTTTGTTAACCATTGACATGGATAAAATTGCTACCATGCCCTGCAGCCCATCCATTGGCGGTATGGCAAAAGGACAGCTGGTAAAGGAAATTGATGCCCTTGGCGGTCAAATGGCAAAAATCACAGATTCTTCTGCCATTCAATACAAGACCTTGAATACAAGTAAAGGCCCTGCCGTTCACTCAACAAGAACGCAAAACGACAAAGCCCTGTATTCAAAAAATATGAAGGCTGTCATTGAAAAAACAAAAAATCTTGATCTCAAGCAGGCCATGGCCAAAGAACTGGTTCTTGAAAATAACACCGTTGCAGGGATCATTGATCATACTGGATTTGAATATAAAACCCGGGCCGTTGTCATTGCAACGGGAACCTTTTTAAGAGGCATGGTTCATATAGGGGCTTCAAAAACTGCCGCCGGCAGGGCTGGAGAATTCTCATCCGTTAGTCTTGCCCAAAATCTTGCAACGCTTGGGTTTAATACTGGAAGGATGAAAACCGGAACTCCGCCAAGAATCCATGCAGACAGTATTGATTTTTCCAAATTCGATATCCATAAATCAGATCATCAGCCCAAACCCTTTTCTTTTTCAACTCGTAAAATTATTAATCCCATGCTGCCAAGTTTCATGGGGCACACAAATAAAAGAACCCATGACATTATCCGGCACAACCTCAAACACTCTGCACTTTATGGCGGCCATATCAAAGGTAAGTCTGCCAGGTATTGCCCTTCCTTTGAAGATAAAATCGTAAAATTTCCCGACCGGGACAGCCATCACATCATTCTTGAATATGAGGGCTTAAACTCAAAGGAAATTTATGCGTCAGGGCTTGGAAACAGCCTGCCGCTTGAAATCCAGTATAAAGTTGTCAGATCTGTAGACGGTCTTGAAAAAGCTCAAATAATGAGGCCTGCCTATGCCATTGAATATGATTACATCAATCCTTTAGAGCTGTCTTCCGCCCTGGAAACCAAAAAAATAAAAGGACTTTTTTTAGCTGGACAGGTCAATGGCACATCAGGGTATGAAGAAGCCGGGGCCCAAGGATTGTGGGCCGGTATCAATGCTGCCTGCGCCATCCAGAAAAGGCCACCCTTTATCCTTGACCGCTCCCAGGCCTATATGGGGGTTATGGTGGATGATTTGGTAACAAAGGGAACAAATGAACCCTATCGTATGTTTACATCAAGGGCTGAATATAGATTGCTGCTAAGAGAAGATAATGCCGACTTAAGATTGTCACGGATAGGAAATGCCCTGGGGCTCGTGGATGATGACACCTTAAATTTCTGCAAAGAAATCCAGGACCAGACACAAAAAGAAATCAGACGCATTAAAAAAACGACCATAAAGCCCTGCCAAAAGGTTAATAATTTTTTATTGTCCAAAGGTACGAATCAAATAACAACAGGGGTAAAACTTGACCAGCTCTTAAAAAGAGCGCAACTTGATTATGTTTCACTCAAAGAAATCAGCCCTGTGACGGAACCTGTTCTAAAAAGGGCGCAACAGCAGGTTGAAATCCAGATAAAATACGAAGGATATATTTTGCGGCAGCTCAACGAAATAAAAAAATATAAGGACCTGGAAAAAATAAACATTCCAATAAATTTTAATTATTCAAAGGCCCATGGTCTTTCAAATGAAATTAAGGAGAAACTGAATCAAATTTTACCTAAATCACTGGGACAGGCCTCCAGAATTGAGGGAATGACTCCGGCAGGTATTTCCGTATTAATGATTGCAATTTCCTCATTTAAGACAAAAAAACGAAACTTGACTTGATGGGATTAAAACTTACTATCTTTATTCATAAGTAATTAAAATAATTAAAATATACAAGGATTGATATATGGCCGAAGATTATTACAAAATTTTAGGAATTGATAAAAAAGCAGGTGCGTCTCAAATCAAGAAAGCATATCGAAAACTTGCTTTGAAATACCATCCTGACAAAACAAAAGGGGATAAACCCCTGGAAGAAAAATTTAAAAAAATCAGCGAAGCCTATGCCGTCTTGAGTAATCCTGAAAAAAGAAACCAGTATGACACCTATGGATCAGCCGATTTTGGGCAGCGATTCTCCCAGGAAGATATCTTCAGAAATTTTGATATGGGTGATATTTTAAAAGAATTCGGGTTTGGCGGATCCCGGGGGGGGGGATTCTCTTCGTCCCAGAGAAGGAGCGGACAAAGCCGTGGTTTTTCAGGCATGGGCGGTAATTCGTTTTTCAACAATATGGGAGGCCAAGGTTTTGGACAACAAAAACAGCCGCCAATGAAAGGCAAGGATATTGAATATGAGTTGCCCTTAACCCTCAAGGAAATCATCAATGGCACAAAAAAAACCATCACCATCAATCAGGGCGGTACTGCAAAGGCAATAGAAGTAAAGATTCCGAAAGGACTTACTCAGAGCAAAAAAATCAGGCTTGCCGGAAAAGGGAATTTGAGTCCCAACCAAGGTCCTCCCGGCAATCTCTACATTAAATCTATTCTTATCCCGTCAAAGGAATATACCATTGAAGGCAATGATGTTTTGCTCTCAAAACAAATTTTGCTCACCCAGGCCTTGCTCGGAGATACCCTGGAAATTTTGACACCGGACGCAAAGACCATAAATCTGAAGATTCCTGCAGGAACAAATCCCAGGGCAAAAATGAGGATACCAGGGCACGGGATACCCCAAATGAAAGGAAATGGTTGCGGAGATCTCTTTGTTGTGATTAATATAGCCATGCCAAAAAAACTGACGGAAAAACAGAAAGAGCTTATTCAACAATTGGAAAAAACAGGACTATAAATCATACCATGCCCCAATTTATTCCTTTAATAAAAGAACAGGAGATACAATAATATAACTATTTGAGTTCATGACTATATTACATACCAGGTCATAAAAATTTGCAGTTTGATTGACAAACATGAGTAACGTGCGGTAAAAATTGATGTCGATTATTCATATTTTTCACTTGATAAAGAATTTATTGTCGGATTTGGACTGGATTATAATGGAAGATACAAAAATCTTCCTGCTATCAAAGACCTGAAACTATAGGGATAAGGAGAATCCAATGATTATAATTTGTACTAAATGTTCAACACACTTCAACCTTGACGATTCTCTTGTCAAAGAAGGCGGCACTAAATGCCGATGCGCTGTCTGCAAGCATATTGTAACTGCATATCCGCTATCCCCGGAGCCGGCCCCCTGGCGGCCTGAACCTGAGATACCTGAACCTGAGAAGCCTGAACCTGAGGTACCTGAACCTGAGAAGCCTGTTGCAAAGTATTCTGATCAAGGACTTGCAGGATCATCTGAATTCGATTTTGAATCCGACCTGGATGATGACGGCCTTTTTGAAAAAGATTCAGACCTTAAAATGGAAGACCTTGAGGTATCTTCGAAAGATTCTGATATTGAAGTTGAAAATCCCTATCTGGATATAAACGAAGATGATTTTGAAATTGAAGAAACTGATCTTGAAATTGATGAAAATACATTTGAAATGGATGAAACTGATCTTGAAATTGAAGATGATTTTTCCTTTGAAGATAATACATTTGAAATGGATGAAAAAATCCTGTCTCAAGACAATGAAACTTTAGAAGATAATCTGGAATTTGAAGACGATGATAATAATTTTGAGCCCCTTAAAGATGAGAAGATTTCTTTTGATGAACCGGATCTTTTAGAAGAACAAGATTTTTTGGATGAACAAGATTTTTTGGATGAGCAATTGCCTTTAGCTGATGAAAAAGATGAAATTGAAAATACAGAACCCTTTATTTCGCCTGACCCCAAAAAAACCAACAAATCAGAATCTTTTATGTTGCCAGAAATAGATTTTCCAGAAGATGATGACAATTTAGAAAAGCAGAATGAAAAACAAGAGGATCTGCCAAAAGAAGAAGTAAAAGAAATTGATTCACCCCCTAAAAAAGAAAGAAAGGTCATTGTAAAGCCACAACCTGCTTCTACTTCAAAGTCAAAACCCATTGTAACTTCAAAACCAAAACCCATAAAAGAAAAAAAGAAATCTTCTTTCAGACTCCTTGCTATAATACTGTTGTTGATCTTCCTTTTGGCCATCGGAGGCTATATCGCAAGTGTCATGACCGGCTATAAACTACCTGTTATTGATCAATTTATTAATAA